>NZ_VPAO01000028.1:0-56109 GCF_013419235.1 Acinetobacter sp. YH12098 | reverse complement strand
GAGGAATTGCCACAAGATACGATAAGCTAAAACGTAACTATCAAAGCGCTGTTGCTTTAGCTTGTATATTTATATGGTTGCCTCTTTAGCTCAATTTATCGGCTGTAAATGTCAACACACCCTAATACATTGAGGATCGCTCATGAAATACGGATCATTTTTAGCAGGTTTAATTGCAGCTACATTCATCGGTAATGTATCTGCATCGCAAGCAACCCAAGTCACCGCCAAAGCTAGTTCCAGCTATGCAAAGACCAAATATCCAATCGTATTCAACCATGGTATGGGTGGTTTCATTACCGTTGGTACGGACTCATTTGGACTCGACTATTGGTATCAAATCCTTCCTGATCTTGCCCGAAATGGTGCAAATGTTTGGGCAACGCGCGTATCGCCTTTTAACTCTACCGAAGTACGTGGCGAACAACTTTTACAACAGGTCCTTGAAATCCGAGCACTCACAGGTGCGGATAAAGTGAATTTAATTGGACATAGTCATGGTGGACCAACAATTCGCTATGTTGCCGGTGTGCGCCCAGATGTCGTGGCTTCATTAACCAGTGTTGCAGGACCTCATCAAGGCTCCCCTGTTGCAGATTTAATTTTAAAAGCTGAAGGCACCGCTGTCGAAGCACCCTTGGTCGGAGCTGTGAATTTTGTCTCTAAAGCCATTGTTTGGGCGCAAGGTCTAGATCCAACGACTTATCCTCATGACGCATTGGCAGGTGGTTCAAGTTTAACGCTAGCGGGTTCTGCAAAGTATAACGCCGCATTCCCTCTGGGCTTGCCTAAATCCAATTGTGCTGATGGTAATAGCGTGGAAAAAGGCATTTATAACTATTCATTTACAGGTGTGGGCCAAATCACCAATATTTTAGATTTAGACTCAGCACTAAAAGTGACCGCATTACTGATCGATGGCGGAAAAGACAATGATGGCCTCGTATCACGCTGTAGTGCCAAGTTTGGTAAAACCATTCGTGATAACTACAACTGGAACCATTTAGATGAAGTCAACCAAGTGCTTGGTCTCAAAGCGTTGTTCGCACCAGATCCTGTCGATGTCTATCGTCAACATGCAAACCGGCTAAAATCTCAAGGTTTATAATTTAGTAAAGCTATACATTAAACCCTGTAAATTCAGGGTTTAATGATATTTTCATTAATCAATGTACAAAATATCTTTCATTCTGTCGATTAGTTCTCACATTTTACTTTCCTTTTTTTATAATCCTTAATGACAATAAAAATTGTCAGATAGGCAATTTTGTCTATTTGCAAACTGAACTGAATCAAAGTTTGAAAACCAAAACAAAAAGAAAGGAATGAAAAATGAAAGGAAAATTGCTCTGCGCCACGCTCCTTGCAAGTATGGCAGTGACCCAAACGCATGCTGCATTGGGTATACAACAAGCGACCACTAAAAAAGTCATCGACAATTATGCTGAAACCCAATACCCCCTAGTGTTTGTACACGGGATGTTTGGTTTTAATCGCTTAGGCGGTGCCGTTTTTGGTCTAGATTATTGGTATCAAGTTCTCCCCGATTTGGCAAGCCATAAGGCAACGGCCTTTGCTACTCAAATCTCCCCGTTGGAGTCCATTGAAGTTCGCGGTGAACAACTGTTAGACCAAGTTGAACAAGTTGTCGCGATTACAGGCAAACCCAAAGTGAATTTAATTGGTCATTCACATGGTGGTCCTACGGCTCGATATATTGCTGGCGTACGACCTGATTTGGTTGCCTCTGTCAGTACAGTTGCAGGAACCAATGACGGTTCACCTGTGGCGGATTTAGTACAGAGTGTGCCGATTTTAAATGGCGTATTAGCGACAGTTATGGATGCCTTAATGACCCCAGTGATTAACTTCGCCCAGCAGTCCAATCTGCCTTCAAATTTTAAAGCTTCGATCTACAGTATGTCTCAACCGGGTGCGAAAGCCTTTAATGCAAAATTTCCACTCGGTATGCCTGCAACTAAATGTGCTGATGGCCCAAGTGTTGCCAATGGCATTAGCTTCTATTCATGGACAGGTATTTCCAACACCACCAACTTACTTGATCCAGACACGATCTTTACCGCAATGGGGCCAATTGCATTTAGCGGACAACCGAACGATGGCTTAGTGAGCCAATGCAGCAGTAAATTGGGTAAAACCGTCCGTGATCATTACAAGTGGAACCATTTCGATGAAGTCAATCAAGTATTAGACTTGAAAGGCTTATTTGCACCAGACCCTGTTTCAGTCTACCGTCAACATGCCAATCGTTTGAAACTTCAAGGGTTATAATTTTCTTTCTTGCATAAAAAAATGCGCCTAAAGGCGCATTTTTTTACAGCGTTGTAAAACAAATTATTTTGCTTTACGAGCTGGTAATTTTTCACGAATACGTGCAGCTTTACCAGACAATTCACGTAGGTAGTAAAGTTTAGCACGACGAACGTCACCACGACGTTTCACTTCGATACCAGCAACGATTGGTGAGTGAGTTTGGAATACACGCTCAACACCGAAACCACTAGAAATTTTACGTACTGTGAACGCAGAGTTCAAACCACGGTTTTTCTTAGCAATTACAACACCTTCAAATGCCTGAAGACGTTCACGCTCACCTTCTTTTACTTTAACTTGAACAACTACTGTGTCACCAGGAGCAAAAGCAGGGATGTCTTGTTTCAACTGTGCATTTTCAACAGCTTGTACTAAAGGATGTTTACCGCTCATGGGGTATCTCCGATTATGCGAGTTAGAAGAGGTCTAATCATCGCTGGGGCTAGAGGCTAAAGCGCATAGACCCGATTGACTTTCCCTTTATGCTTGACCGCTTCAATGCATAAAGAGCCTAATATAAGATTTAAAAAATTAAACCTTGGAATCTTTTAGCCATTTCTTTTGCTGCTTGGTCAATTCAACTTTTTCAACCAACTCAGGTCGGCGTTCTAAAGTGCGTTGATATCGCTGCAAAAACCGCCACTTCTCAATATTGGCATGATGTCCCGATTTTAATACTTCAGGAACATCTAAACCTTCAAAATGGTCTGGCTTGGTATATTGTGGGCAATCTAAAAGACCATCCACAAATGAGTCTTGCACATGTGATTGCTCATCAGACATTGCACCCGGAAGTCTCCGAATCACACTATCCAATAAAACCATCGCAGGAAGTTCACCACCAGATAAAACGTAATCGCCTATTGACCATTCCTGATCAACATATTGTTGGATCAAACGCTCATCTACACCTTCATAACGACCACACAATACAATCAATCCATCATATTTGACGAAATCTTGTACCGAAGGTTCATTTAAGGTTTTTCCTTGCGGCGACATATACACCACAGGGACATGAACAGCACCCGCTTGCTTGGCAAGCTGTTTGGCACGATGAATTGCTCTCGCTAATGGCTCAGCCATCATCACCATACCTGGACCACCACCAAATGGACGTTCATCCACTCTTTTGTAGTTGCCCTCAGCAAATTCGCGTGGATTGATACAATGAACTTGCACAATGTCACGTTTTGCTGCGCGCCCGCTAATACCGTAGGCTGTAATCGCTTCAAACATTTCAGGAAAAAGCGTAATGACTGCAAAAAACATCGCAGACTCCTCTATTTTCCTGCTGCGTCAATCCTTAAAGGATTAATAATCTACGCCCCAATTTACGTAGATACGACCAGCTTCGAGATCAACACGCTGTACTACATCTTTATGCCATGGAATCATTCGCTCTTCGCTATCGACACTGTCAGCAGTAGCGCGAACTACCATCACGTCGTTAGCACCTGTTTCAAACAATTCGTGGATTTGACCGAGGTTGACTTCTTGTTCATCTTCTCCAAGACCTAACACTGTTAAGCCCTTCAAATCTGACCAGTAGTACTCATCCACGCCTGCTTGAGGCAGTTGCGATTTAGAAATCCAGATATTTGCGCCAACCAAGTTATCTGCCGCGGTACGATCACTCACACCTTTTAGCGAAACAACCAAGCCTTTGCCATGTGGTTTCCAACGTTTTACATCTACTGTTTGCCAACCTGCTTTGGTCTCAATGTACCAAGGGAGGTAGTCAAAAATATTGCTCATAGGTTCTGTATTGGAATAGACCCAGAGCCACCCATTTAATCCATATGCTGAACGTAGCTGTCCAATCTGAATACGATCTTCTGGAACATTCTGTGTTGGTGTCATGGGCAAGCTACTACCGTATTAAACAGCAGCTGCAGCTTTTTTAGCTTGAGCAGCTAAAGAAGCAACACGGTCAGACGGTTGAGCGCCTTGAGATACCCAATGAGCAAAACGGTCAGCGTCTAAACGAAGTTTTTCTGCTTTACCTTGAGCTGTAGGGTTGAAGAAACCGATACGTTCGATGAAACGACCGTCACGTGCATTACGGCTATCAGTCACAATGATTTGATAGAACGGACGTTTTTTAGCACCACCGCGTGCAAGACGAATAACTACCATGATACAACCTTATAGTTTTTACGGATTATCCCTGCACCGACCATCGGCACACTTCAAACCCCTTTCATAGAGGGCAATATTTTACGTTATCTTTACTGCGAAAGAAAGATTAAAATTTAGTTATCCGCAATTTTGAATTTTGAAAAAATCTGATTTTCTCTATTCCCATTTATCACAGATATTACTCTCTTTATACCAGCATTTTTCACCCTGCCAATTTAAAGTCAAATTTCCTGCATTCGGATTAATAGCCTCTGCTGTCAACATCCAGGTGCTTACTTTTGCCCCTGTGCGCACATATTCCAAACCACTTTCATCTGTGAGTTTAAAATTATAATTACTCTTAACACTAGCTGGTATAGATTCCCCATATACACCATCAAAATCAAGATTTTTAAAACTTCCAGCAGTAACCTTATAAATAGCTAACTTTTGTGAAAGCTCTTGCAAAGCAGCTTGTGCTTCTACCCTTTTTGATTTCATGGCATATTGATTGTATTGAGGATATATAAATGCTATTAAAGCACCAATAATCACAACAACGATCATCAACTCCATAAGCGTGTATCCTAGGTTTGTTCGCACACTTTTTTTACTTACATGCTTCTGGCAACACACAAGCTCCCCTCCATTCACATGTCCGTCCATCATTTTTTTTAGCAAAATTCTTATAAGTATCTTTTCCAGATAGCTGATCATTCACACATGCCATTAGAGTCCAAGTCTGAACCGTCGAATTAAGAAAGATATTGTATTTAATATCCTTACCGGTTTTACCTTTAGGCAAAGTCGATTCCTCTTTTGCCAGTTTATACCCACTGAAGTTAAAGTTCCTCGCCTTCTCCTGCTCTAATTCAAGAGAAATTCTATTTAATGCCTGTTCTGCAATATTTTCATCATTTTTACGCTTATAGCTCTGGTAGTTTGGTATTAAAATAGCGGTTATTATTGAAAAAATAATAACCACAACCATAAGCTCAATTAAAGTAAATCCGTTTTTAACCATCTTATTTGCCCGCATAAGGGTTATATTCGAACCAACGGCGCGGCAACAATCTATCTTTTGTTGCATACTGAGCCGGTGAAGATGTAGATTTATTATTTAAAATCAAAGTTCGAGTATCCGAATTAGAACCTGGCCCAATACTAAGGGCTAAAATTCCTGCGCCTAGTTTACCAACCGAAGCTATATCTCTATCGCCTGTGCATTCACCAGATGGTAAACACAATTTATATGCTTCACTCTCACCAATAATCCCCCCTGTACAGCTTGTAGCAGAACTACTACTGCTATTACTTTTTTGTGGATTAAAAATTGAATAGTAAAGATCATTATCCAATGCGATCCCTTCAGCTAAGCCGCGACTTTGATATTTAGCTGCGCTTGCTGTCGAGCCGCCATTAACCGGAAGCTTATAATACCAACCCTTTGGATTTGTCACTGACGGTGCCGCAGTACTATAAATCTGCTTCAAGCTGGTCAGAACAGCTGCTGTATCTGTCACTGGTACAGACTTAGTAACGCCATTATCATACAACCCAACAATCATATCTTGACTATTTGCATCATTTGTCACCAACGGACTGCTGCGATCCCCTGTTACAAATGTAACTACAGCAGAATTCACCCCATCACTCTTATGAATTGTAAAAGTTGGAGCCTCATAAATACGAGGAGGATTTTTTCCAGCCGTATTCAAATCTGCAAATTTAAAAGCATTAATAGCAAATGGTTTAACTTCTTTAACGGCACTAGATATTTTATGTTCAGAATTCAAATCGATGCGAAACACTTGCCCACCCAAATCCCCTACATATAGATGATCTGTGACCCCATCTCCGTTTCGGTCTACAGCCTTGATTCGAGAAGGAATACTATTTGTCATCGTTGAAATATTACTAGAAGCTGGTGTTTCCACTCGAGTCTTATCCGTATTTAAGACAGCATTACCGTCTTTAGCGAAGCTACTTCCCCACCATAATAAATCGCCATTTTTAGCATCAAAAATATAGATACCATTGCCCTTAGCATTTCCATTAGTTGCTGTGACTTTAAATGTTGGCGACTCATAACGTTCGTCATATCCGCCACCTACAATCATCGCCAGCCTTTTCTCACCATTCCACTTAATATAAGTCAGTGTAGGCTTAGACCAGCTTTGCCCCATGTACTGTAAAGGGCTATCTGTAGTGGCAGTAGTTGGATTTATTTCAAACAACATTTCAGGTTTATTAATATCAGTTAAGTCTAAACCATAATAACTTCGCCCACCCATGCGTAAGCCACCATATACATATTGATGACTATGTCCTGTTGTTTTATCAACTTTTAAGCCTTCACGCTGCACCATCACTTCTTTGTTATTAGCATCTAAAATTTTATTTCCGTTACCATCCAATGAAACCGATTGATAAATTGATGCTTCATATTCTGTATGAGCAGTCCAAGGTCCATCAACACCGTAAAAAAAACCGCCTCCTTCTTGAGCAGGTTTAGATCTTTTTTGCGCTAATGATTCAATAAAGCCTGTTTTTTGTTTTGCTAGCATTTCTTGAGGCACAAATGCAAATACTTCCTCACCGCCAGCGGCATCAACACCCACTCCGTTCATTGACTGTTTATTTTGCTGACCTGCTTTTAAAACATGAACCACACCTTGTGTTGTTCCATACAGAATATAATCCTCTCTATCCGTAGAACTAAAACCATCTTGTTTATATTCGATCACCCCTTTTTGCGTTAACAGCAAAGGAGATGAATGAATTACTGCACCTAATTGATAATCTGCTTTAGGCATACCTAAAGTACTTAAATAAGCTAATTGATCAGCATAAGAATTTTTTGCTTTTAAATTTATTAAATCCTGAGAATTCAGGGTTGAAAAACCCAATAAACCATACAAGTATTCCCGATCAGCCAACGCGCCTTCCGCTAGAATATCCGTAACAGGTTTTAGCTTACCATCAACATTCATCCACACATTACGTTTAATTTTTAAAGCATTACTTTCGATCAAAACCTTCATTTTTGCTTGTAACTGGCTTAAATTACCACCAAAATTCAAAAATTGATCTGTATTTTTGCCTGCTGATGTATACCAATAATCTTGAAGGCCTGCATTAAAATCAACACTATTTTTAAATACAGCAATATTTTTGACATCAAATAGAGAGCCATTAGAAACATTAAATTTCTTTAAATTCCCCATCCAAAGCTGATCTTCTGTGCCTATTAAAGGCTTAAACATTGGGAAATATGCGTAAGGCTGCAATACACGGGTATTTAAAGCATCTACTGGGATAGTACTACTTCCCATAGTTGTTCCTTCTATTGGAACTGTTGTATCTGTAATAAATGCCTTAATACTACTTACTAAGTCTGCAGAGGATTGGGCAGTATAAAATCCTCCCTCACCAAACCCCCCCATACCCGTTTGGTTTGGAATTGTTTTAGATCCCCATTTACACAAACTTAAATGATCTGCGCCATCTGCTCCTGTTGTATCCAATTTACTGCAATCAAAATATTTTTTATCACCTATGCTAATATTCGCTTCTGCTTTTTTTGTAGCATCTAAATAATACCCACCGCCAAAGCCAACAGTAGCAGTTTTAACTTTATATTTACTGCTTCGTATACTCTGTGCAAAATTACCAACATGTTTCCAATAATCATCTGATGCTAACGTATTCGTATTAACGCTTGTAATGCTTCTATTTGTCAAAATAGTTGAATAATCATCTGAACTATTGCCATATCCATTTGTATTAGTATTCAAACCTGTAAAAGACGGCTCACCATCTGTTAAGAAATAAACACCATTACCTGTACATTCCAGCGATGTTGCACCGGCTGGACTAGAAGCATTTGCAAAAAGGTTGTCAGCTGCAACACTGTAGGCTGGTGCAATTGGGGTACCACTATTAGCAGTAAGATTTTGAATAACATTAATTAAACTGTTTTTATTGTTTGTATCCATTGATTGAAATGCAAAAATGGTTTTACCTGAATACTTTGCATTGTTCGATGATCCAATATTAACTGGATACTGACCTAAAGCAAAATAGATACTCTCGTCAATAGTGGCATCCGCAACAACAGAAATAAGTCCTTTTCGAAGATTCACCATCCGGCTGTAGCAATTATATTCATTGGTTGTACCGATAGGCTCACAAACACTCGGTATTTTTGCCTTATAAGCTAAATCCTCATTAGTGCTCCCTATTACCGAAGAATTTAGATTCACTTTACAATAAGTATCCGTTAACTTCGTGTACGTATAAGACTTAGGCAACCCATTTTTATCAGGAATTGATATGTTCAAGTTAGATGGTAAAGTCTTCCTTTCACACAAATCCTTATCAACAGTCTCATTCCAACAATACAAATAATAACACTTTCTCACACTTTCTGTATATGGATAACCATAATCGACTTCAAAAGAACTGGAATTATCCATACTCCCAGAAGTATCCAACATCAAATAAATACGAGTTGCTCCTGTCCCACCTGACTGATAGATATCAATATCGCTAGCAGACACTTGGTAAGGAATACCGCTTAGAATAAGCGCTGTAATAGATGCCGATAAAGTCGATACTTTAAATTGCATCCAAGTTTTATTCATCTTTTTGCTATTTTTCATATTAGACCTCGACTTTTATGGCGTTAGGGAAGCAGCAGGAATTTTTTTAATAAATTGCCCTTGGCTATACTCAGAAACTTGGGTTTTATACGGAACAGAAAGCGCTTCTAAACACCCAGAAACTGTTAAATTTGCGGGAAGTGCTGTATTATCCAAATAGCTCATTTTTTTCATACATTTATTAATTTCGTCATTATCTGCTGAACTTAGAGCAGGCATGACCGTTGTAACAGTCGCAACAAGGCGTACAGGATCCTCTAATTTACCTGACTCCCCATCCGTACCCTCTTGTAGAAAATCAAACGGATTTTCCGTGGCACTTAAACCGCCAACACGAATTGAAATTTGCGTCATTGCAGCACTTCGACCACTCACAAATGCCTTTAAGCTATCATCTACCTGACAAAAACCGGTTTCAGACCCGCCTAAGTTTCTCGCCTTCACTTCCCCATTCTCTAAATAAACCACACTTGCTTTGCTTAAGGCGTAAAAATCAGTGTCTGCCCCTCGATAGCAAATCACAATTTCTTTATCGCGATTTGGCAAATCTTTTGGATAACCAAATAATCCAGTACCAAGTAAATAATTTGAAAGCTTTGAAGCATCTTCTATTTTCAAAAAAGGCGCATCTGTATTTTGATTCATGATATTAGTGGCCTGACTGTTTGTTGCTATCTTCAAACTCAGCAAACCAGAACGTACAGACATAACACCTATGATCATCATAACAATGACGATTAGTAAAATAGTTATTAAGGCGGAGCCTTTTTGAGCATGAATTCCCATTATGAAGCATCCCCCAAAGCATTTCGAAATGCTATCGTTTGTTCAACTGGAATTCTCAAATATTTCCTATGAACATTGTCAGGCAACGCCAATTTATATGGTTCATTTAACAGCTGATATTGATTAGCTTCTTGTGTATTTGAACTAGAATTATCAACTGATCTAACTAAAACACCTATCTGCAGCGATACTGCACGAGCGCCAACAATATTATTTGCAAATTGTTTTGGTGTCATATAAGCCATCTCAGCACCATTTACCGACCCAATTAAAACTTTAAACTGATCCACTCTCGGCATGATGATTTGCCCAGAGCCATCCAATCCCGTTATTTTCTTACCCGTACCAAAAGCATATCTACCAGCATCGCAGGCCAAGGCTAAATCTTCATTGGGGCTATTCTTATCAACTCTCAAAAAATAACGCTGTACAATTACATCATTCACAGAAGTAATTAAATTACCTTCACAATCATAGCCTCTAGCTACAACAGGCCTATATTGAATAACCAAAATATCACTTTTAATATTCGTGAAACTCGGACCAGCCTCACTCTCAGAAAAAACAGCCCCATCCATTTTAACCACAGGACTGCCACTGGCTGGAGGCTCTATAAAATTTGCATCAGAAACAACTAAACCGGATATTTTATTATTCAGCATCGCTCTATTTGGAAGATTCAAGTTGGCATGATGGATATCTGAAACGATATAATTAATACCAATATTCGCATTATCTTGCACATCCGCGACTGCAGATTGGAATAACAAACTTTTTTGTCCGCCAATTAATAGCTGTATCCCTGCTGCAATTACAATAAGCCCAAGGATTAATGCAATCATTAATTCAACTAATGTATATCCTGAGACATTTTTTTTCATTTTCAATATGCCTCTACTACAATACATTTAGCATTAGGCTTATAGGTAAACTCTTTCACGTTAGTACAAGCTGAATCCGCATCATCTGATTGCGTAGCAAATGTTTCATCCCATGCGACATAAATACAACTTCTTCCATTTTTTGTAGCAGGACAAGGCAATACATCTACTCTCATATTTTTATCTTCAGCCAGCTTAGCTATATCAGCCAAATCTTTTTTTGCAAAATCAGTAAAAGCACAGTATTTAATTTTATCTTTGTCAAATTTACAATTTGCTATATCACTTTTCTGACTTAAGCCGCTTTTATAAATTCCTGAGTACGCCACTTTATTTACATACATACGTTCCCCAAGATTTCGAGCCAAATTCATCGCTTCAACTTTTTTCAAAGCCTGCCCGCCCGCCTCTAATGATCTATATTGCAATAAGCTATATCCCAAGACAGAAATTGCCAACAAGAGCAATGCGATGATAACTTCCATCAATCCGACACCATTTTGATTTTTCATAAAATACCTTTTTTACTTAAGGACATTGATGATCGGAAACATTAAAAACCCCCAAAGCATTTATCTCTATTGATTTATATTCCAGTGTCTTAGAATGCAAAAATTCAAGGCATATCGGATATAAATTTAAATTAGATGACACCATCCCATTCGGTTCAAAATAAAGAATTGTAGCTTTTGAATTTACCTTGACCTGTGCACTTGTATTTTTTTCAATTTGAGTAAATCCATCTTTCACTTTCCCTGAGGATAATGAGTAAGCTATTTTACGATTTTCCGCTTTCGAAACAGCCCTATATTCTTTAATTGCATCACTTACATCTCTAACGTCTTTTTTTAATTGATAGTTAGCTATCATTACCCCAAATGAAGGCACAGCCATCATCGCGATAATCGCCATCACAGCAATCGTCACCATCAATTCAATTAATGTAAATGCTTTATTTTTCTGCATACTCCCCCCAAGGCGCGCCAAACTTTACCCTATTAAAAATAATATCTAATTAAATTACAAAACAAACACAAATAAGGATAAAAGGCATAAAAAAACAGATAATTGCCAAAAAGCAATTATCTGTCAATTCTTAAAAAAATTCAGAATGTTAAGTCATTAACACTTTATGCCTGAGTTACAGGAATACGTAACTCTTTTGGCAAACTAAATGTAATATTTTCTTCACGACCATCTAACTCTTGCGGTGCTTTCGCCCCCCAATCTTGTAGGCGCTGAATTACCTGTTTAATTAAAATTTCAGGTGCAGATGCTCCAGCAGTTACGCCAATTTTAGTGTGTTCATTAAACCATTCTTGCTGCAACTGATCTGCATTGTCCACCAAATACGCATACTTACCCATCCGTTCAGCCAATTCACGTAATCGGTTCGAGTTCGAAGAGTTCGGTGAACCCACAACCAAAACAACATCACATTGCTCAGCCAGATCACGTACGGCATCTTGGCGGTTTTGAGTAGCATAACAAATATCATCTTTACGCGGCCCCTGAATTTCAGGAAACTTCTGACGTAAGGCATCAATGACTTTTGCTGTGTCATCTATAGAAAGCGTTGTCTGAGTTACAAACGCTACTTTTTCAGGATGCACCACTTTTAGATCAGCAACATCTTGTTCATCTTCAACCAAATAAATCGAACCACCATTTTTGGTGTCATATTGGCCCATTGTCCCTTCAACTTCTGGGTGACCTTCATGACCAATCAAAATCGCTTCCACGCCTTCACGTGCGTACTTGGTCACTTCTATATGTACCTTGGTCACCAAAGGGCACGTCGCATCAAAAACTTTTAGCCCACGGCGTTCAGCTTCTTGTTGTACCGCTTTAGATACACCATGCGCACTGAAAATCACGATATTGTCATCTGGCACTTCATCCAGTTCATCCACAAATATCGCACCGCGTTGACGCAGGTCGTCCACCACAAATTTATTATGTACTACCTCATGACGCACATATATTGGGGGGTTAAAGCATTCCAGTGCACGGTTCACAATCGCGATGGCGCGATCAACACCTGCACAGAAACCGCGTGGATTAGCTAAAACAATTTCCATAGAATCCTCAATGCCCACTCAATTTTACGGGTATCACTTGAAATAAATGTAAACAATAGACGTCTAACTATTTTGTTTGGCGCGCGTCTGCTCTAAAATAGAGAAGATATTTTATCATATCAGGAAAAATATCATGTCGGGTCTCTTGTTTGTCGTTTCTGCTGCTTCGGGAACGGGCAAAACATCCCTCGTTAAAGCCCTGCTTGAACGTGTAAACAATTTACATGTCTCTGTTTCTCATACCACTCGTGGTCAGCGTCCTGGCGAATTAGACGGCGTACATTACCATTTTGCTAAAAAAGAAGATTTTCTATCTTTGGTAAATGAAGGCGGCTTCATTGAATATGCAGAAGTTTTTGGTAATTATTACGGTACTGCACAGCGCACAGTAAAAGAACAATTGGCCAAAGGTCATGACGTTTTACTTGAAATTGACTGGCAAGGTGCTGAACAGGTTCGTAAACTTTTTCCTGAATCTAGACAAATTTTTATTCTTCCTCCGAGTCAGTTCGATTTACGTCAACGTTTATCCAATCGTGGCACAGACTCTGTTGAAGTCATTGAACATCGTCTTAGCTGTGCCGTAGAAGATATGCAGCAATACGTTAATTTTGACTATATCATTATTAATGATGACTTTAATAAAGCACTGCATGACTTAGAGTCCGTGATTATTGCCAATCGTCTTGTTTTAAAACAACAGGCCATGCGCCATGAAAAACTGATTGAGAAATTAATCACCCCTACGGAACAGTGATTAAAACTTGAGTCTATAGACAAAGCACCTTATACTGCACAGTCTGTTAAAATTTTATATTCAAACGAGAATTCTTATGGCACGCGTAACCGTTGAAGATTGTTTAGACCATGTAGACAACCGCTTTGAGCTTGTACTAGTGGCAAGCAAACGCGCGCGTCAATTGGCACGTCAAGGTATCGAACCTACTGTTGAGTGGGACAATGACAAACCAACCGTTGTTGCTCTTCGTGAAATCGCAGCGGGTCACGTTTCTAAAGACATTTTGAAACAACGTGAACAAGACTACCAAACTTCAAGTTTAGACCTTGCACTTTCTGCAAATAACCTAAACTTAGACGGTTTTTCTTTCCAATAAGATAAACCTGACCTTAAAAGCCTAGTTTTTAACTAGGCTTTTTTTATGGATTCTCTTTAATATTTTACTCAGAACAGTTATAACATAAGCTTAAGAAGTGCAAAGCAAGCAAAAAAGATTTTCATTTTTTTAAACTAAAAAATTGACAAGTCATGCAATATGCATTTCATTAAAGTATTAACCGTTTCATTTGTAAATTAGTAGTAAAAGGGTGTTCTATGCCAGGCCCAATGGTCAGCCAAGCCAAGCAACAGTTAAATGTGATTATCGACGCTTACCTTTCAGTAAGTGATGTCGAACGCGTGCTTGAAGCTTGCGACTATGCGGATATTGCCCATGATGGCATTACTCGTAAAAGTGGCGAACCCTACATCCTTCACCCGATTGCGGTGAGCTGTATTTTGGCGCATATGCGTCTTGATGCGGAAACTTTAATGGCCGCTTTATTGCATGATGTCATAGAAGATACTGAATTTACCAAACAAGATATTACTGAAAAATTTGGTCTGACCGTTGCTGAACTCGTCGACGGCGTCACAAAACTCAGCCACTCTAGTGATAAAGAATATAATAAAGCCGCATCCTTCCGTAAAATTTTGCAAGCAACACTACAAGACCCACGTGTCATTATTATTAAACTAGCAGATCGCTATCATAATATGACCACACTAGGTGCTTTACGCCCTGACAAACGTGCTCGTATTGCCCAAGAAACTTTTGAAATTTTTGTGCCTATGGCACGCCTTGTCGGTATGAATGAAATGGCCGACAACCTTGAACATTTGTGTTATCAAAATCTCGACTTAGATATGTATAACAATGTTCAAGAAGCTTTATTACAAACCAAGCCGAAACGCTGCGAATACCAAACCAAGTGGGAAAACAACCTCACCACCTTACTAGAACAGCACCATATTTCTGGTCGAATTAAAAAGAAAAATAACAATATTGAGTTACTTCGCCACTTTGTAAAAAACGATATCGACTTACAAGAGCTCACCCATAGTCATGCCTTTGAAATTATTTTACAAAGTATCGCAGACTGTGACCGACTTGCAGACATCCTCAAAGAAAGTTTTAAAGTTCTTAATTACGCCGATCATATCCGTCGCCCACTCCCTGGTGGCAACCAGTCACTGATGATGCGCTTAAAAGGTGAAAAGACTATTTTATCTCTGACCATCCAAACGGAGTTGATGCGTAAAGCAGCGCGCTTTGGTGTGGTCCTCGGTGAAAATGCACCGCAAGCTTGTCGTTCAGCGATCCAAGCCTCCATGCAAAATTTAAACGTGTTAGTCGATGGCGCATGTGCAAAGACCACATTTAGTGAATTACTGGATTATCTACATCAAGAAAAAATTTGGGTTTATACCCCACACGGTCATTTGCATGAACTCCCTCAGGGTGCCACAGCGGTTGATTTTGCTTATTCAGCAAGCTTATTTTTGGGCAACCATGCTGTTGGTGCGAAAATTAATGGGGAAACCAAGCCCCTTTCAACACCATTACTGAGTGGTCAAGTGGTTGAAATTATCACTGATGTTCTTGCAACACCAAACCCTGACTGGCTCAGCTTTATTAACACCCAAAAAGCCCGTCGTGCATTACAAAATATCCTCCGTGACCAAGACCAAGACGAACAACGTTTAGTTGGTCAGCAAGCTTTAAATCGCGCATTAAAACTCTTTAACCGTTCTGTGAGTGATTTGACATTAGCCGATTGGGAAAATGTGCTGAATTGGCGTCATTTAAATGATAAAGAACAATTATTTGAACAGATTGCCGTGGGTGACTTACTACCTCAATTGGTTGCCAATCATTTATATGCTCAAGATACTATTCAGACTTCAAATTCTGCACGCTTAATCTTAGGTACTGACGGTGTCGACGTTAAATATGCGCATTGTTGTAACCCGGTTTTAGGCGATCCAATTCAAGGTCATTTATCACGTCGTGGTTTGATTGTGCACCGTTCACGTTGTCACAACTTATTGCATGAACAGCATTTACATCCTGAAAATATCATGCCGTTACACTGGACCACAGAAGACAGTGAAGACATTAGTTTTACAGCCTATTTATGCTTAAACATGCTGTTAAATGATGAGCAAATTTCAGAACTGATCTATCTGTGCCGTAAAGAAAAAGTGGGTGTAGAGACTGTCCGCTCACATGAAGAAAAAACCTATGTGAATATTGTTGTACACAACCGTAAACAAATTGCCGAAATTATCCGTAATTTAAGAATGCATTTTGGCTTCCCACGCATCAGTCGTTTGGCACAACCTGTTGCCATTGCTGAGCCTGCGAAAGTTGCCAGCTAACCTGACACCATATGTATATGTGACGTGTCTGTGATGATAATAGGAGAAATAGATGTCCCGCCAGGTAATCCATACTGAAAATGCACCCGCTGCAATTGGTACTTACTCACAAGCCATTTTAGTAGGCGACACTTTGTATTTATCAGGTCAAATTGGCTTAGATCCATATAGTATGGAGCTGGTAGAAGGCATTGAAGCTCAAATTCGCCGAGTATTCGACAACTTAAAAGCGGTATGTGAAGCTGCAGGTGGTACGTTAGCCGATATCGCTAAGCTGAATATTTTCCTCACTGACCTTTCTAACTTCCAATTGGTCAACCAAATTATGGGCGAATACTTTGCTCAACCCTACCCTGCACGCGCAGCACTCGGTGTTGCAAGCCTACCAAAAGGTGCCCTAGTTGAAATGGATGGCGTGGTGATTATTAATCAATAAGTTAGTAAACACCGCTTAAGCCCATCACTGAATATCAAATTCTAAAAGAATAGAAGTCTCATACGGAAATCTGAGCATTACTCAGATTTCCGCTTAAATGACATTTTTTTATTTAAAAACTCAATCAGCATAAAAGTATTTTTAGATGATTTTTATTGACAAACGATAATAATTATCAATAATATTACTTATCCCATTTATTCACTTGGTTTGATTTCATGTACGTTTGTTTGTGCCGTGGTATTACTGATCAAGACATTAAAGATGCAATTGCCAATGGTGCAGAAAGCTATCGTGAAGTTCGCGATATGCTTGATTTAGGCACCTGTTGTGGTCGCTGTGCTCCTGAAGCTCGTATGATCATCAGTGATGAAGTTGCACAAATTGCAGCCCGTATCGCAATTGCTGCATAAACCAAATTTTTAAGTTTCCTCAACAATCATAATTATAAAACCAATGGTCTTCGACCATTACTCCTCCCCCGCTTCTGACTCTAAGCGGGTTTTTATTTATTAAAACCTGAAAATTAGCGCCTTGTTTTGATTGTGATTTTCATTTGCTGTTCTATAAAATACTCGCTAATTTGCACTTTGTTGTTTAAGATATTTCTATTCTAATATCGAATTTATATTGCTTAGTTCGAGCTTTATTGCAGTTAAGGAGTCAGACATGAAAGGCAATCGTGATGTAATTAATCAGTTAAATCAGGTGCTTTATCATCATTTAACTGCAATCAACCAATATTTTCTTCATTCACGTATGTTTAACGATTGGGGCATTGAGCAACTGGGATCTGCGGAATATAAAGAATCAATTCGTCAAATGAAGCATGCTGATAAAATAATTGAACGTATTTTATTTTTAGAAGGTTTACCTAACTTACAACACCTAGGTAAGCTCTATATCGGTCAGCATACCGTTGAAGTTTTAAATTGTGATGTGCGTAAAGTCAAAGAGAACATCGAGGCTATTCAAGCAGCGGTTAAGCTTACAGAAGAACAACTGGACTATGTCACTCGAGATTTAGTACAGGAAATTTTAGAAAAAGAAGAAGAATGGTTGGATTGGGCGACAACACAACTAGATTTAACTGAGACTGTGGGTATAGAGAATTATATTCAGAGTCAGATTTGACAAAAAATTAGGAGGCATTTACTGACAATTTTTAGTAAATGCTGACATTTTTATACATGTAAAAATATAAGCTATTGTTTTTTTAAAAAAATAGTGGCATAAAAATTGCTTAATAAAATTTATTCCGTTTAGAAATTATTACTATGAACAATGGTTTTACATTAATTGAATTAATGATTGTTATAGCAGTTATCAGTATCCTTGCTGCAATTAGCATCCCAATTTATCAATCATACGCAATTAAAGCGCAAATTATCAATATTATTAGCCATATGGATACATATAGAACTTTTACCAATTATACATATAGCCAACAAGGAAAATGCCCATCACAAGCGGAAATTAGCAGTATATACAAAAATGAATCAGCAAATAGCTATATAGAATCCGTAGCTTTAACAATACCAGATAACAATACCTGCACCTTGGCATTCAAACTTAAAAACAATCTATCTTATAAAATTTCTGAAAAAACCATTATCTTAAATTTAAATATAGCTACCAACGATACGTCTAATTGGATTTGTACATCTCCAGACATTGATAAAGCCTACCTCCCGCAAGACTGCAAATGATTTAAAATATTTTTCTATCCAAAATATCTTCGAGCGTATATTTAGGATAGTATTTTTCATTATATTTAAGCAATAATTGATCTCTTTTCTCATATTCACCCAGTTTATTATAGACAAAGATCAATTTTAAAATATTTTGAGGAGATGGCCTATTCAACAAAAAAACTTCAAACCTACTTAAATTTTCAACCGAAATATTTTCAACACAATTTAGAAATGCCGCCTCATTAAACTCATCAAATAAAAATATTTTTCTATTCATTTCTACACAATAACCACGAGATATAGCTCTATAATTTGATCTACCATCCTCATACTCACGAACATACATTAACGTCAAAATATTAATCAAAAAAAATAGAATTAAAAAATGGTTTCTATTAACTTCCAATGACTTTAAACCTATCCTTAAAACTGTGCACAAATACAAAAATACAAATACAAATACAAATATAAAATAAGAATAAAATAGTGGAAATTCTAAAAGAGAATGATTGATTAATACAATTAAGATTGAAAATATTATGAAATTACTACCATCTTTAATTTTAATTAAAAAAAGCACAACACAAATTAAAATATAAACTGAAACCAACCCACCTATAATACCAAATATGACCACTAGATCTAGAATAATATTATGATAAGAAAATATATACTCTTTAGTCGTGCTTGGATATACCCACTGAAAGCTCTCTATATTTCTCCAACCACTTCCCCAAAATTTTAAATAATCAATTATTCCATAAAAATCTTTCCAAATTGCCAAACGCCCAAAACCACTGTTTACACGACTTATAATTTCAACACTGCTATTTATATTCCTAAAAATAAGCATAATCGCAACATAAGTAAGCATTGTAAAGGCAACATACAATTTCAAAATACGATCTAAAATCTTCCATTTTAATAAGACAAAAAAAGAAATTAGAATAAAAAAAGTCCACACTGAACGTGATTGAGTCAAAACCAAAGAAAGAACAATTAATGTAGTCAAAAAAATGACAAGAAAATCATTCAATGAAAATTTTATCTTGAAATAAAATAATGAAAATAAGGATATCAATAACAGGGAAGCTAAGTGATTTGGTTGACCCAAATTCGCAGAAAACCTCCCGCTATCATTTGGAGAATCAATCCATAGGTTATTTAAAAATAATCCAGACCACTGAAATATAGCCAAAAAAGAAGATATAACACCACAGAAAACTAATGAGGTTAAGATTGTTTTAAAAATAATTTCTCTTCTTGATGACTGAAATATATTAATCAATACAACGGTAAAAACAAAAACGTTTAGTAGATATAAATTAAAAATAAAGTAGTTTTGTTTAAATACATACCCCCCCCAACTTAATAGTGAAGAAATGAGTAATACTAAAATCAATATTGAATTTATTTCTAATTTTATTTTTTCTTTAAAATAAACAATAAAATACACATAAAAAACAATTGACAAATAAAAAATATTTTTTTCACCATCAAATGTTGTCCAAGGATAAAAGTGTTCCACATTAAGAACAGCTAAATTAATTAAAATTATAATAAATATATTTAGAATCTTCATAAAAAAAGAGGCTGCTTTAGCAACCTCCCTATTATTACTATTAGTTTCCAGCTGTAGCTGCTGCTGCTGTTTCAGTTTTCGCTTGTGCTAATACCGCACTTACATCCAACTTAGCAATTAACGCAGTACCAGCTGTATCTGTTTCATTTACACAGTTTTTAGGTGCCAATGAAGAAGAAACAGTTGTTACACACTCCCAAGAACCTGTACTCTCAGCAACTGCTGAAGATGGATTAGCCCCACCTACGGCCTTTTGAGCATTTTTATCAGAAGAACGCACCCATGAAATATATTGGTCTTGAACTTTAGAGCTGCCTTTCACTTTACAGGTTACAGCGACAGCACCCTCTTTTGTAATATTTACACCAACGCCACTACAAGTTGATGTAACATTTTTTACGCCAACGGTAGAACCAGTTGTTAATGCAGCCGCACCAGTAGCATCTAACCCTTCAGAAAGCTTAGCCTCAATATTTACTTTAGCGCCAGTGATGTCAGCAAGCGCAACAGAAGCCTGTGATTTCGCTGTATAGTTTTGATAAGCAGGAATCGCAATCGCAGCAAGAATTCCGATAATTGCAACAACGATCATTAATTCAATAAGAGTGAAACCCTTTTGAGCGTTCATAACATTCTCCACAAATGTTTTTTAATTTAATTATTTAATAAAGCTATGTAGCTTGTTTTATAAACAGCACAAAACGTGCCAAGATTTATTATAGTGAAAATGACAGAAAAAACAGCACTTTAAGAAAATATTTTTATTTTTGTAAATATTGTGTCTCTTTTTGTGTTCAAAAGTGACGATTTGTGTCACTTTATCACCGTTTTTTAGCGCAAAATAATAGGCGCATTTGCGATTTCATTCGTTCTATCTACAGACTTTCCTGCATAAAAGTGATCCATCACTTCACCAATCTCTTTTACACCAACCGTCAAAGCTATTCGGTATTGTTTATTTTGCATGTTTTGGATAATTCGCGCGCAAATAGCCTGCCACACTTGGGCATTGGTTGCCTGTCTCATCCCACGATCAATGACAATTTCAACCTGACGTTCACACAAATTTAAATACAGCAAAACACCACTATTATATTCTGTATCCCACACACCCAGTTCAGCAAAGAGCTGTTCAGCACGTGCACGAGTATTCTGATAATAAGCTTGGTTTGAAGGAATATGCCCTTCGATCACCACTTGTATTTCACCTACATGTCCATGCTCTGCTGCTGTGACTGCTTGCGCAATGGCCTGCTGATCTTGCTTATTAAAAAAACGGTTTGCCGCAGGCATATAAAAGAAATGCTTCAACCAGCGTTTAAAACTCGGTTGTTGTCTTTCCTGTGTCTTTGGACTAGTGACAATGTCTGTTGTTTCTGTTTTCGTTACCATGAACCTGATGCTCCCCCACCGCCAAAACCACCACCGCCTCCGCTATAGCCTCCACCACCAAAGCCGCCACCTCCGCTACGGCCGCCTCCGCCCCCACCACCGGCAAGGAACATTTGAAAAATGGTTTGAGCAATAGCAGTAATCAGTAGAAAGAAAATTGCTCCACCCATCAACAGACTGGTGAGTAGACCTGCACCGTTGACCAAACCTGCAACGGTACCAGCAACAGCAGCAGTTGACGCACTTAAACGCTTACCCACAATAAAGGACGCAAAAATACCAATCACCAAAATGATGAGAACCGTTGTAAACGTTTTCTCTTTGGCTTGTTGTTCGTGTAAGGCTTGTTCCTGACGTTCTTTTAACTCTTGGGCTGCTTGCGCGGCAACTTCAGGGTCTTGATTTAAAATATGGGTTATTTCCGTTAAGCCAGCATCAATGCCTTGAGCATATTGGGCTTCCTTAAAATGAGGTGTAATTTGATTTCGAATAATGCGACTAACGATGATATCGGGCATGATTCCTTCTAACCCATAACCCGTTAATATTTGTATGCGACGATCATTCACAGCGATCGCCATCAATATCCCATTGTCACGTTTTGCTGAACCGAGTTGCCATTTTTCTGCAACACGCATAGCATAATCAAAAATATCTTCTTGACCTGTGGTTGGCACAATCACGACGCCAATTTGTGCCTTGCCTTGTTCGTGTAACTGTAGAATTTTCTGGCTAATGGCTTGCTTTTCAGCAGCGGAAAGTAAGTTTGCCTGATCAACTACCGGTTCATTTAGGGTCGGCAAGCCACGAATCGACTCGCCATCTGCCATATCATTGGCGATATTCGGCTGCTGAATTTTGATTTCAGGCTGTGCTGTTGTATCTTTTTGCGTAGCTGACTGCTGATCTTTTAATATTTTACCGACAACAACTGTTTCAGCATCTACATCTGTAGCGGTGGCAGTTTCTGCATGTGTGAAACCCACCACACACAATAAGCATGCTAAAACCATGCGCTGCAACCACAACAAACCTGTATGTTTTAGCTCAAAATCCACCATCAGCCCACCTCACAATGCAGTGATGCCAATTAATTAAAATCAACTTTCGGTGCAGTTTGTGCACTTTGCTCTGCGCTAAAGTTAGGCTTGGTATCCATACCGATGACTTTAGCTGTCATCACTTGCGGGAACTGGCGTGCATAGCCATTAAAGTCTTGTACCGTAGTAATGTAGCGATTACGTGCGACAGCGATCCTGTTTTCAGTGCCTTCCAGCTGAACCTGAAGATCTTTAAACTGCTCATTGGCTTTCAAGTCAGGATAATTTTCCGACACGGCAATCAGGCGGGATAATGCGCCGGTCATCTGCGCCTGCGCTTCCTGATATTTTTGGAATAAAGCCGGATCTTCCAGCACTTCTTTATCCACTTTCAGCCCCGCCACATTGGCGCGCGCCTGAGTGACTTCAGTCAGCACCTGCTCTTCATGCTTGGCATAGCCTTTCACGACATTGACAAGATTAGGTACCAAATCTGCACGGCGTTGATATTGGTTTTGCACTTCAGACCATGCTGCTGTAACGGCCTCGTCTTTGACTTGTAATGTGTTATAGCCACAACCACTCAGGGTCAATGTACTGACTAATGCGATTGCGAGCATGCTTTTTTTCATTGAATTCATAACCCTTAACCTCAAGTATTTATTTGTAATTGTTTAAATAAATTCATTCTAACCTTATTTTTCGAATGAATTATGTATTTTCTTTGTGATTAAACTGATCTACTCGAAAAATATTTAGCATAAAAAAAAGCCCATTATTCGGGCTTTTTTAACATTTTGAATTAACTATACAGTTGCGGGGTAATGTCAGACTGAAAACTTTCCATTTGATATTCATCAGCAAGGCGTTCTTTCCAATATTTCACGATCTGACTGTAATCAATTTCGCTCGGATGGAATTCTGCTTTGTAATATGACAAATATTCAGGCGCTAGTTGAATAAACATTTTTGCCAATAAATACGCCCCGAAAATATTTCCGCCTATCTTCGGTAAACTTTTTTTCTTATCCTGCATAAATAGCTTCGTTGCAGAATAAAACGTGAGACTTGCAAAACCTGTGGTCACACTACGCATAATCATGCGACGTATTTTGTCATCACCATACACATGTTGATATACATCGAATGCTACCGCACGATGCTCAATCTCTTCAATCGCATGCCAAACCCAAAGTTTCACTGCATCAACATCTAAAGTACTCAGTACTTCAGGATGTCTTAAAATATAGCCACCAAGCAAAGCAGTAAAATGTTCAAATGCACAGGTAATTGCCAACTGTATTTTTGGATGTAAGTTTTTTACATAGCTGTCTTTACGCGCCAGCCATGCTTGGAAACGATCTAAATTATAGCTTTCACTGCGCCAAGCATCGTTAAATTCAGCGTGGGCTTTGGAGTGCATCGCTTCTTGCCCAATGAATGCCGCGATCTCAGCTTGCAATTTTTCATCACTGACTTTATCGCGTACATTACGCACGCTATGCACAAAGAATTGCTCACCAATGGGAAAGGTCGATGACAATGCCGTCAACAAATGCGACATCACCGGTGAGTTGGCAAAATAATGCCGGCGAATCGCTTTAGGATTGAATTGTGCTCGACGTACCGTAATGCCAATGGCTTTAGGACGATTTAGATATGTTTTTTGTGTCGTCACTTGCGTCATGGTCGCTTCCTAAGATTTAGATCATGATCGCAGTATGTAATTCCTAAGCTCTTTCACACATGGCAAAATGTGCTAGCACACTTGCATAATTCACCATTCTAAAGCGCTGTCTGACAACTTTTCAGCGTATTTATCTGCAAAATCCATTTACGTGTCATTTGAGGTAAATTCCAAAAAATAAAAAACCCGCCGAAGCGGGTTTTTTGAATGAATCCAGTGCAATCACTGGCATGTCATGACTTAAACATCTAAGTAGTCAAGAATACCTTCTGCAGCTTGGCGACCTTCCCAGATTGCGGTTACCACAAGGTCCGATCCACGTACCATATCACCGCCGGCAAAAATTTTCGGATTCGATGTTTGGAACTTAAATTCTTGCTGTTCAGCAGCAATGACGCGACCTGAACCATCCATACTGATGTTTGATGTAGTAAACCAATCTGCAGGGCTGGTACGGAAACCGAAGGCAAGCAATACTGCATCTGCTGGTAAAATTTCTTCTGAACCTGGAACTGGCTCAGGGCTACGACGACCGCGACTATCAGGTGCACCTAGCTGTGTAGTCACAACTTTAACACCCGTCACTTTGCCATTTTCACCTACAATTTCAATCGGCTGACGATTAAATTGGAAATCTACGCCTTCTTCTCGCGCATTTTTCACTTCACGACGTGAACCCGGCATGTTTTCTTCATCACGACGGTAGGCACAGACAACGGATTCGGCACCTTGACGGATCGAGGTACGGTTACAGTCCATCGCGGTATCACCACCACCCAGAACAATCACTTTTTTGCCTTCCATGCTGATGTATTCAGATGGATCTTTTTCCCAACCTTGCGTACGGTTGACATTGGCAATCAAGAAATCCAGTGCATCATGAACACCAACAAGGTCTTCACCCGCGAAACCGCCCTTCATGTAGGTATAGGTTCCCATACCCATGAATACAGCGTCGTAATCAGCCAATAGCTGATCTATCGTCACATCTGTACCAATTTCGGTATTTAGACGGAATTCAACGCCCATGCCAGAGAAAATCTCACGGCGACGTTTCATTACGTCTTTTTCCATTTTGAATTCTGGAATACCAAATGTCAGCAAGCCACCAATTTCAGGGCGTTTGTCGAATACGACTGGCTTCACACCATTACGTACAAGAATATCTGCACAGCCAAGGCCAGCAGGGCCTGCACCAATAATCGCAACTTTCTTGTCTGTCCACTTAACGTGTGACATATCTGGACGCCAGCCCAATGCAAATGCCGTATCGTTAATGTATTTTTCAGCATTACCAATGGTGACTGCACCAAAGCCATCATTTAGCGTACACGCGCCTTCACATAAACGGTCTTGTGGGCACACACGACCACAAACTTCAGGCAATGTGTTGGTTTGATGACACAATTCTGCCGCTTGGAAAATGCGACCTTCTGCAATCAATTTTAACCAGTTTGGAATGTAGTTATGTACAGGACATTTCCATTCACAATACGGGTTACCGCAACCTAAGCAGCGGTGCGTTTGGTTTTTTGCAACTTCAGCTGTAAACGGTTTATAGATTTCCACAAATTCTGCTTTGCGGACAACTAGATCTTTTTTCTCTGGATCTTGGCGTGCTACATCCAGGAACTGAAAGTCATTATTTAGGCGCTCTACCATGTCTCTCTCCGTGGGTAGGTGTAAGCATGTTTGGACTTACACCTGCCTATCAAATCTGCAGTAGTGGAATTATTGTGGATCAGCTTGAGTTGTTTTCAACAAAGTCTGCAAATTAGCAGCTTTTGGTTTCACAAGCCAGAATTTGCGGCTATAGAAGTCAAACTCGTTGCGGATCTTATACGCCCAAGCACTACCTGTTTCTTTAATATGTTCATCTAAGATACGGCACAAGAACTCTTTGTGTTCTTCCATCGATTCTGTAGAGATACGGTTCAATTCAATCAGTTCGTGGTTGTAATGGTCAACAAAGTCATTGTCGAGGTCGAGCACATAAGCGAAACCGCCTGTCATACCCGCACCAAAGTTATGACCCACTTTACCCAATACAGTCACGATACCACCCGTCATGTATTCACAGCAGTGGTCGCCTGCACCTTCAATTACAGCAAACGCACCTGAGTTACGCACAGCAAAACGCTCGCCTGCTGTACCTGCAGCAAACAATTTACCGCCTGTTGCACCATACAAACAGGTGTTACCAATGATCGCAGTATTTTGCGTTTGGAACGGTGAACCTTTCGGTGGGAAAATCGAGATACGACCACCAGCCATACCTTTACCCACGTAATCATTCGCATCGCCTTCTAGGCTGATGTGTAAACCACCTGCGTTCCAAACACCCAATGACTGACCTGCAGTCCCTGTTAATTTAACTTTAACAGGATGCGCTTCCATGCTGAGGTTGCCATAACGTTTTGCAATCTCACCCGAAATACGCGCGCCAATTGAACGGTCACAGTTACCGATAGTGAAGCTATATTCACCGCCTGTGCCTGCTTCAATCGCTGGCAGCATTTCAGCTACCATTTTCTCAGCCAATAAGCCTTTATCGAATGGTGCATTACCTTGTACTTCACAGTACTGTGCTTTGCCTTCAGCCGCAGGATGCGATTGGAGCAATGCGCTCAAATCAAGGTGTGCATGTTTTTCAGTTTCACCCGGAAGCATTTCCAGTAAATCTGTACGGCCAATCAAATCTTTCAAGCTTGCTACACCAAGCGCTGCCAGCCATTCACGTGTTTCTTCCGCAATAAAGTGGAAGAAGTTGATCAGCATTTCAGGCTCACCGATATAGTGTTCCTGACGTAAGTGATCTTGTTGAGTTGCAACACCGGTCGCACAGTTGTTTAAGTGGCAAATACGTAGGTATTTACAACCCAATGCGATCATCGGTGTAGAACCGAAACCGAAACTTTCTGCCCCAAGAATCGCTGCTTTCACAACGTCTAGACCCGTTTTCAAGCCGCCATCAGTTTGTACACGGACCTTGCCACGCAGGTCATTCACACGAAGCGCCTGATGCGCCTCAGATAGACCAAGTTCCCATGGTGAACCTGCATGGTGAATTGAAGAAAGTGGAGAAGCCGCTGTACCACCGTCATAACCAGAAATGGTAATGAAGTCTGCGTATGCTTTTGCTACACCTGCCGCAATCGTACCGACACCCGGCTCAGAAACCAGCTTAACGGACACCATCGCCTGTGGGTTAACCTGTTTTAAATCGAAAATTAACTGTGATAAATCTTCGATTGAGTAGATGTCGTGATGCGGCGGCGGAGAAATTAATGTCACACCCGGTACTGAGTAACGTAAACGTGCAATTAAGCCATTCACTTTACCGCCCGGCAACTGACCACCTTCACCTGGTTTTGCACCTTGTGCCACTTTAATTTGAAGGACTTCTGCAGAAGTTAGATATGCAGGGGTCACACCAAAACGGCCAGATGCAATTTGTTTGATTTTCGAGTTACGAATGGTACCGTAACGCGCAGGGTCTTCGCCGCCCTCACCTGAGTTCGAGCGACCACCAATGGTATTCATAGCGATTGCAATAGCTTCGTGCGCTTCAGGCGATAATGCGCCTAAAGACATCCCAGCCGAGTCAAAACGTGGCAGAATCTCTTCTACGGATTCAACTTGATCGAGTGCAATCGATTGATCTGTTTTCAGTTTGAATAAGTCACGAATCGTCGCGATTGGACGGTTATTCACTAGCTCTGCGTATTCTTTAAAGTCCGCATAATTACCAGAACGCACAGATTTATGCAGCGCATTGATCACATCTGGGTTAAATGCGTGATATTCCTTACCGAATACAAATTTCAGCATACCGCCTTGATCGATTGGCTTACGTGATTTCCACGCCAAATCTGCCAATTTTTTCAAGTCATTTTCTAGATCAGAGAATGTTGCGCCTTTAATACGGCTCGGTACGCCAGTAAAGCATTTTGCAACCACTTCATCAGCAAGACCGACCGCTTCAAACAGCTGACCGCCACGGTAAGAGGCAACAGTAGAAATACCCATCTTAGAAAGGACTTTCAATAAGCCTTTCTCAATACCTTTACGGAAGTTAGCTTGCGCATGAATTGGATCACCCAATAACTCACCTTTCGCGATCAAGTCATTGATCACGTCATAAGCCAAGTATGGATAGATCGCAGTCGCACCGAAACCAAGAATCACCGCAAACTGATGCGCATCACGCGCCAAACCAGTTTCGACAATGATGTTGGCATCTGTACGTAGACCCCCATTGATTAAATAGTGGTGAACCGCACCAGTTGCCATCAATGCATTGGCAGGTAAGAAACCTTGACGGATTTTCTTATCAGACAATACAAGCAATGTTTTTCCGTCGCGAATCGCTTGTGCAGATTCTTCACAAATACGCGCGATAGCAACTTCTAAGCCTTCATCTTCTGCATAGTTCAGGTCGATGTCTGCAATTTCATAACCTTTACGGCCAAGGGTACGAATTTGATGCATTTTCGAATTTGACAGTACTGGGCTTGAAATGATCAGACGATCTGCATGCTCTGGACCTTGTTCAAATACATTTTGTTCACGGCCGAGACATGTCTCTAACGACATTACGATCGATTCACGTAATGGATCGATTGGCGGATTCGTAACCTGAGCGAACTGCTGACGGAAGTAGTCAGACACATGGCGCACTTGACGAGACAATACTGCCATTGGCGTATCGTCACCCATTGAGCCCACGGCTTCCTGACCGCTTTCAGCGATTGGACGAAGCAATTGGTCACGCTCTTCAAAAGTAACCATGAACATTTTTTGTGAAGCTTTCAGGTCATCGCCTTTTAAGCCTTGTTCACATAAATATTCTTCCAGCTCTGGACTGCCTTGTACACGTACTGAGTTTTCACGTAACCACTGACGGTACGGACGCATACGCTTGAGGTGATTACTCACATCTTGAGTATCGAGCATTTTGCCGGTAAAGGTATCAATCACCAAGATTTGACCCGGACCGACACGACCTTTAGATACAACGTCTTCAGGTTCATAACCCCAAACACCAATTTCTGATGCCAAGGTGATGTAACCATTTTTAGTAATTACCCAACGTGCTGGACGTAAACCATTACGGTCAAGCATACAAATTGCATGACGACCATCTTGAATTACCAGACCTGCTGGACCATCCCAAGCTTCCATATGTTTCGAGTTGAATTCATAGAATGCACGTAAGTCAGCATCTAAAGTTTCAACGTTTTGCCAAGCTGGCGGAACCAACATGCGTAGCGCACGGAACAAGTCCATACCACCACCGACAAGGATTTCCAGCATATTATCTAAGCTTGAAGAATCCGAACCTGTACGGTTTACGATTGGATTCAGCTCAGTTAAACCCGGCAGCAATGGGTTTTCAAATTTTGGTGTACGTGCCATCGCCCAGTTACGGTTGGCGGTAATGGTATTGATCTCACCATTGTGTGCTAAGTAACGGAACGGCTGAGCCAATGGCCAACGAGGCAAGGTATTAGTTGAGAAACGCTGATGGAACACAACAATGTGTGACTTTAAACGCTCATCAGCAAGATCGGTATAGAAATCAGCAATGGCTGCTGGCATCATCAAACCTTTATAGCTGATCACAGTTGAGCATAAAGTGGTTACATAGAAGTATGGGTCAGCAGTCAGCTGTTGTTCTGCACGACGACGTGCCATCACCAACTTACGGTTGAATTCAACCTCTGAAACACCCATTGGGCAATTCACGATAATTTGTTCAAAGGCAGGCAATGACTGCATCGCGATTGAACCCAACGCATCGTTATTGGTTGGCA
Organism: Acinetobacter sp. YH12098; assembly: GCF_013419235.1. Lineage (NCBI taxonomy): Bacteria > Pseudomonadati > Pseudomonadota > Gammaproteobacteria > Moraxellales > Moraxellaceae > Acinetobacter > Acinetobacter sp. YH12098. The sequence goes on along the minus strand of NZ_VPAO01000028.1, from coordinate 26,156 downwards.
CAACACGCCAAGCGATGACTTTACAACCTTCGTCTTCGATTTCTTTGGTTAAAATTTGTTTTGCATGTGCGGCTAATGCAGGGTCTAGGTTTAGAAATACCGTACCCACAGCAAAGATTTCACTCAATGTAATGTCACTGAGTTTTTTCGCTTCTTCACGGAAAAATTCTTTGGGCATAGCAAGGAGCAGACCACAGCCGTCACCGGTTTTGCCATCTGCGGCAATACCACCACGGTGGGTCATACAACTTAAACTATGCATTGCGGTTTTGACGAGATCATGGCTTGCATCACCCTGCATATGGGCGATTAAACCGAAACCACAGTTATCTTTAAACTCATCCGGTTGGTATAAACCTTGAGCGGGAGCTACAGTATTAGGCGATGGCATGTGCATAGCGTACCCTTCTTTTCTTTACAGCTCTTTCGAGCACTTAACAAACTAATTTCTTGTTGCGATTCGTCTTAACTTACTCACATGAATTGTTCTGTCGAGCAAAATTATTTCTTATTCACACCCTTAAGATAAACCGAATTCATCTTTGATGCATGAATAAAAAGTCAAATTTTCTGCTTTTGCAGTTCAGATCAGGGATAACGACTGGATTAATGACTTCGCACTTTTATCGAATCATTTTCGCGCCAAAACAGGGAGAAAAGTTCAATTTACGCACCAATTAAGCAATTTACATGCCAACTTGATGCATTTTCTCCTAAGATGGCTGATTACAAGCATTTTTTAGTTATAACAAATAATTCAAATTGTTCTTTTTTTATTTTATGCACTTTTTCTGTGCAGTTTAAGCTTTTCCTAAGATGTCTTGCGCTATTTTAGAACTAATTAAAAGGATCGGTTACTTCTTGCTCTACCGGTGCAGGTTTTGGACGTGGTGCATCTACACTACTTTGTGATTTTTGCACATCAATCACATTTCCTTCAGCATCTCGACGTGTCACCGTAGTACTTGTTGTTGCATTAGTTGGTGTTGTTACCGTCGTTGCAGCCGCTGCTTTTCGTGCGACGATTTGAGCTTCATCAATTTTCGGTAAAGGTACAGATTTTAATTTAACAGCATATAACTTTTGACTCGACGACATTTCTTCCGTGCCCAAATCATTCACATATGCTTGATATTGTTTAAATTCAACAACCTCAGGTTTGATTGAAGCAGGCAAAGCGATGTTGAGGCTCGACATTGCAGCTTTGGCATCATTTTGCGACGAATATGGTCCTGTTAAAATGACGTATTGCTCAGGATGGTCTTCACCAGAAAGACGTAGATAAATAAATTTGTGACGCTCAGGCTGCTTACGTAAGAAGCTTTTTAAAATATCTTCTTCAGAAACCCGAAATAATTCAACACCATAAAGTTTGGCAGAATCATTGATAAATTTAGTGCCGCGAAATTCTGGCTCATGTTGAGCTGTAGCAACCACACGTGTCGTCATATCCAGCGGACGCACTTCTTCATTTAATGCACCAAGATGGGACATTGCCGCCACTTTCTCGGGCTGAATTTGCAAATCCACTTCAGTTTCAGCTTGTTTTTCAACTTCAACCAATTCTTTGGTATCTGTAATCGCCCAGAAAACCAATGCAGCGAACAGACACACAGCTCCACCCACCAACCATGCGTAGTGATGAACTTTTTGCCATTGAGACTGCCGCGCTGCCATGATGTACCTACTCTGCCTGATTTGCCAAAATTGCCTGTTTCATTAACTCAACATCAAACTCTTTGGTGATGATGGCCTGACCTAATGATTTCAGTAAAATAAGTCGTAATTGCCCATTCAATACTTTTTTATCATGAGACATATACGCCAAAAAATCCTCTAGCGGAATTTTAGGGCAAACTATCGGTAATTGTGCACGTAAAATGATTTTTTTTGTACGTTCTAAATCTTCAGCAGTGATCCAGCCCATACGATGGGACAAATCTGCAGCCATCACCATCCCTGTTGCAACGGCTTCGCCATGTAACCATTCACCATACCCCAAGTACGATTCAATCGCATGGCCAAAGGTATGACCCAAGTTTAATAACGCACGCTCACCTTGTTCTTTTTCATCATTGGCCACAATACGCGCTTTATGGGCACATGAACGATAAACCGCTTCAGCCAACAAAGTTGCATCACCTGCAACTAAAGCATCCATATGCTGTTCAAGCCAAGTTAAGAATTCAACATCACCCAACAACGCATATTTGATCACTTCAGCCAAACCTGCAGAAAGTTCACGCGCTGGCAAAGTTTTTAATTGCGCCATATCCGCCAATACCACTTGGGGTTGTTGGAAAGCGCCAATCATATTTTTACCTAGTGGGTGGTTAATCCCTGTTTTCCCTCCAACGCTCGAATCCACTTGTGAGAGTAAAGTCGTTGGAACTTGAATAAAATACACACCGCGCTGGAAACATGCCGATGCAAAACCGGCCATATCTCCAATCACTCCCCCCCCCAAGGCAAGTACGGTGCAATCTCGGTTAAAACCTGATTCAAGCAACGCATCAAAAATTAGATTTAAGTGTTCACTGTTTTTGAATTTTTCACCATCGGGCAAAATACATGTCGCAACGGTTTTACCCAAACCCTCAATAGCACGTACATAATGCTGTAAATACAAAGGTGCGACTGTTGTATTTGATACGATCATCACCTGCTTACCGTGAATATAAGGTTCAAGTAAGCTTTCTGGGTTTAAATCACTGCCAATAAAAATGGGGTAACGACGTTCACCAAGTTCAACATGTAAAGTTTGCATGAAATTAACCGTTTTTCTACCGAGATGTATGTTCTGAAATAATCAAATTAAAAATTTTTTGTGCAAGATCGCGTGCAGCACCTTGATTTGTTTCAATAATATGATGTGCTACTTCACGATAAAGTGGATCACGTACAGCCAATAAATCTCGAAGCTTCTGTTCAGGATTTTCGACTTGAAGAAGTGGACGATTTTTGTCGCGATAGGTCCGTTGAAGCTGAATCTCAACTGGCGTATAGAGATAAACAACAATACCCCGTTGTTTTAAAAATTCACGATTGGGAGCCTGAGTGACCGCACCACCACCAGTGGCAAGCACCAGCTGCTTTTTTGCAGTTAACTCATCAATTACATTCGTTTCACGACTTCGAAAACCAACTTCCCCTTCTTTTTCAAAAATCCAAGGAATCGTTGCACCTGTTTTACGTTCTATTTCATGATCACTGTCAAGAAATTCACGTCCTAACAACTCTGCTAAATGTCGTCCTACAGTTGTTTTTCCTGCCCCCATTGGCCCTACCAAATAAATATTTGGTAGGGTTTCAAACTCTTTGCTTGGCAAGGAGTCACCTATTTCTTTTGTTAAATTGAAAATATATTAATGATTTCTGGTAACACTGTCATTAACAATTCGTGGTGTAACAAAAATCAGGAGTTCTGTCTGTGCACTAGTTTTCACATTATTTTTAAATAAGTTTCCAACAACTGGCAAATCTCCTAAAAAAGGGACTTTGGTATACTGGTTTTGTTGAATGTCATCAAAAATACCACCAAGGACTACTGTTTCACCATCACCGACTAAAACATTAGTCTCAAGTTTATTGGTATTAATTAAATAGCCAGCTGCTGTTAATCGACCAACAGTATCCTTGTTAACTTTTAGATCCATTTGTACTTTCCCATCAGGTGTAATACTTGGAGTCACTTCCAGTTTCAGATTCGCATCAACAAAACTCGTTGTCGTACCGCCCTCAGCACTCCAGCTTTGATAAGGAATTTGATCTCCCCTCAAAATTGTTGCTTTTTGCTTATCTCCCGTTAAAACTTTAGGCGCTGCTAAAACTTCACCATGACCATCCGTTTGTAAAGCTGTAAGTTGTAGATCAAGCATAAAATCTGAAATTTTAAGCAACCCAAAACTAAAGTTTCCTGCCGATGCCGTCCCCAAATCTACCGCTAAATCCAACTTTGGAGAATAATCTCCCCCCCAAACATTTGATCCATTAGCACCCGCACTTAAACTTGGATTATTACGCTGTATACCCCAATTAACACCAAGCTCTCTCGAGAACTCTGTTTGAGCAGTCACAATTCTTGTTTCAACCATAACCTGCTTCACAGCAACATCTAATAGATCAATCATCTTACGAACTTTATCAATATTCTCAGATGTATCATTAACAATAAGTGTATTTGTCCTATTATCAGAAACAACACTACCTCTTGGGCTCAGTACACTTTCTAATGCAAGTGATGTACCTCCTGCTGTACCATTTGACTCTGCCCCTTTTCCATCTCGGGAATCTTCTAATAATTTTAAAATATCTGAAGATTTCGCATAACTCAGTTGAATATATTCCGTTTGAATTGGTGCTAATTTTATTCGCTGTGCAATTGCTTTCGCTTCATCATCTTCCGCTTTAATCAGCTCAGAAACTGGTGCAATCCAAATCACATTACCGTTACGACGTTTATCCAAGTTTTTGGTTTTTAACACAATATCCAATGCTTGATCCCAAGGCACATCTTTTAAACGCAGGGTAATATTGCCTTGGACGGTATCAGCCGCAACCATATTGATTTCAGTAAAATCTGCCAATAACTGCAAGACACGACGAACTTCAATATCCTGAAAATCTAAAGAGATTTTTTTACCCGTGTAATGATTGGCTGCTTTTGGACGTAATGGATTTTTATCTTCTGGACGCTTCAGACTAACCGTCAACTTATTGTCCGATTGATACGCCATGTACTCATAGCTGCCTGAAGATTGAATGGTAATAGTCCCATTACCTCCATCATTATGTGCATCTACGGTTGATACAGGCGTTGCAAAGTCATTCACATTTAAACGGCGTGTCAAATGTGTAGGAATTTTATTTCCTAATGTACGAATAACAATTTTACTGCCTTGTTGTTGCACATCAATAGGGGTATTTCCACCCAGTAAATCAACAACCACTTGGCCTTCACCATTCGACCCACGATGGAAACCAATATTTGAAATCCCTTGTTGCTGACGCTGAGCAACTGGTTCAGCAACACTCGCAGCTTGTGCTGAATTGATTTTTAAAATAAAGGTATTGCCTTCAACACGTGTGGTAAATGCACCTGCATTGGCCAAGTTTACAGTCAAACGTGCACGCTGTGCATCTGAAGTTACATCCACTGAACTTGCTTCAGCGGTTGCGACAGCAATTGAACTTTGCTTTAAATTTTGCTGTGCTTTATCAAAATCCAACACCAAACGTGAAGGTTGATCCAACTGGTATGCCTGTGGTTGTGGTGGTAAACCATTAAACATCACCCGAATTTCAGTTCCCTGACCTGGAATCTGCATCGGCACAATATTGGTTACACTGACCTGTGCACTGGCAACTTGCATCATCGCCATTGCAACAGCACCCATCGAAAACTGACGAAACACCTGCTTCATTGTATTGCCATCCCCAAAAATAAAATCTTGTACAGTATTTTTCATTTTTTATTCCTTTAAGCTTATGGCGCTGGCCCAATTAAAATGAGACTTCTCGGACGTTCGACATACCCTTCTCGACCATCTGGAATAATCTCAATCAAATCAATTTGTGTCGGGGTAATATTGACCACACGACCATGATTCAGCCCCATATAACTGCCACGTTGAATACGCTCAACCTCACCATCTGGTGTTTGAATTAAGGCCAAAGTCTGACCTGATTGATTACGCATGCTGCCTTTCATATTTAAGGTTTCAAGGGCATAGCTTTCCAAAGGTTGTGGCTGACGGCTCAAGTTTGGATAAACACGCTTACCTGCCATGATTTTAAGTTCTGCTGCCAAGGAACTTGGCAAGAACGGACTTTTTAAAGAATGCGCCGCATAATTAAAAGTTTCGACAGGTACAAAATCTGGCGCAGGTTCAATCGCTAGTGGAGCTTGATTGCGTATATTTGCCATCTCTTGATTGACCACATCAATACGTGATTCACAACCAGCCAATACAAATCCAACCATCACAGAAAGTGCCAATTTATTCATTTTCATTTTGGAGCCTCCTGTGTGCTTGCTGAATCTGCAGCTTTCGCAGCACTTTCAGTATTTCCTTCGTAACGATATGTTTTCGCAGAAATTACATAATCAATTTTTGGAATATCTGAATTCTTTTCTTTATTTTCAGTTGCTGTAATCGTTAAATTATGCAAAGTCACAATTCGTGAAAGCCCTGCAATACCACTAACAAATGAACCAAAGGCATGGTAATCACCTGTTGCTTCGATATGAATTGGCTGTTCCGTAAAGAACTCTTGCTTCACTTCAGGTTCAAGACGAATAATTTTAAATTTCAATCCAGAATTCACGCCTGTTAAGTTGATATCTTCAACCAAGCCTGGAATTTCAGTTTCTTTCGGCAATTGTTCTAACTGTTGATTAAAACGTGCTTCCATATCCTGCAACTGCAATTGATATTGTTGCAAATTACGTAGTTTTGAATCTTTTTCACGAAATTCATTCAACAAATTTTGTTCTTGCGCATTGGCACTTGAAATAGCTTCAATCTTGCCTTTAATCGCCAAGAAATAGCCCAAAATTGCCACAAGGATAATGATAAAAATCCAGCAGGTAATTTTGACTGAAATTGGCCAACTACCATAGTTATTAGGGTCTAAGGTATTGAACTGCTGTACAAACTTATCAAAAGTCATTTTCTTTTTCGGAATGACAACAGCATCTTGATTCAATTGTTCAAATTCATCACGACTCATTTTGCAGCCTCCGGAGTTGGTGTTGCTGCAGTTTGTGCGTCAGATGTTTGCGCCGATGAAGCTGACTGTCCTGCATTTGCTGCTGGATCATTAATGGTCGGCTGCGCAATTTGCTCCAAATCAGCAGTCACAGTAAATGCACCATAAGATTCTTCTACGCGAGGAACCACTGACGTCGGCGCTTTGTCTTTTTTCTCTTCAGCCACAAGGAATGAGCTCATGAAGGCATTACGATACCAAGGTGATGCTTCCAAATTACGCAGTAAATCTGCAACAGTATTTGGACTTTCCGCACGCCCTTCGATCATAAATTTGTCGCCATTACGCTCAAATTTTGTGATGTACATATTGGCAGGTGTCACACGAACCAATTCATCTACAAGATGTACCGCGATTGGACGTTGACCTTGTAAGCCTTGAATCAGCTTCATGCGTTCAATAATGGCATTACGTTGTTCTTGCAAACCATCTAAAGACTTTAATTGAACATCTAAATTTTGGTTATGACTGATAATCAATTGGTTCGCTTGTTCTTGATCTTTTAATTTGTGATCAAAGTACAACCATGTTAAACCAACCCCAATTACCCCAATTAAGAAAGCCCCAATACAAAGTGCAATAAATTCTTTTTTTCGTTTCTCTCTTAGCTCATCACGCCAAGGGAGCAAGTTAATTTTTGCCATTAATCAAAACTCCTCAATGCTAGACCGCATGCCACCATGAGTGATGAGGCATCATTTTCAATTTTTTTAATATCAATTTGAGGTGAAAAACCCATTTGTAAGAATGGATTGGCAATCGTGACGCGGTAACCCAATTTTTGTTGAAGTAGTTTTGCAAGCCCCGGAATATTGGCATTCCCCCCTGCCAATAAAATATGGTCAATTTCGTTGAACTGTGAAGATGAAAAGAAGAACTGTAAAGAACGCGCTGCTTGTTGAACGACAGCTTCTAAGAAAGGCTCTAAGACTTCAACGTCATAATCATCTGGCAAAGCACGTGTTTTTTTCGCACGACCTGCTTCTTCAAAAGACAATGCATAGCGATTTTGAATTTCCTGTGTTAATTGTTTGCCACCAAACACTTGCTCACGGGTATAAATCACTTTGTTATTCTGCATAACAGATAAGGTCGTCATACTATGACCAATATCTAAAATACCCACGGTATTCACACCCATTGGTAAAGTATCTGAGAAAACTTTAAATGCATTTTCAATTGCAAAGCTTTCTACATCGCCAATTTTTGGTGTCAGACCCGCAAGCTGAATAACTTCCGCACGCGCTTCAACATTTTCAATACGCGTAGCGACAAGTAGAACATTGACACGATTTGGATTGGATAGACGATCCGGCAAGACCTCAAAATCAAGGCTCGCTTCATCAAGTGGGAACGGAATATATTGCTCAGCATCATCACGAATCTGAATTTCACGTTCATCATCGTTCATATCTGCGTCCATTTCGATGATTTTTGTAATCACCATCGACGTTGGAACCGCCAAAGCTGCATTGGTCGTCTGTGTATTGGCCAAATTAATTGCGCGCTCTAAACAGTCACCGACAGCTTCCGGATTCAATATGTTCTTTTCAACAACACTTCCTTCTGGTAACGGGACCAAAGCATAGCTTTCTACCCAATACCGTCCACTTTTTACAGAAAGTTCCAAAACCTTAACAGAAGTCGAACTAATATCTACTCCTATTAACCCCTTATTTGGCTTACGATATAACCTGAGCACAATATAATTCCTATTATTTTTTTATCCCCAAAAAAATTAACCCACTAATTAGCATTGGTCTATAATTTTATACAGATACAATAACTCATCTAACAATCCGTATATCGAAAGGATATACTGACCACCAATTAGTTTGCCATTAGCTCTTATTAAAACTTACTTGTTATGAAAAAGCTATCTTGTTCAGGCCTTGTTCATCCATTTTTTTTGGCCATTATTATTATTTTGGTCGCAATTCCAATGGGTTTCTATGGCATGTATCTCTATATTGCCCCGTCTTTGCCTGAAATGTCCATCTTAAAAAAGGCTCCATTATTAAAACCATTACAGGTTTATAGTGCTGATAATGAGCTGATTGCAGAATATGGTGGCAAACTTTCGGTCCCTGTAGAGTACGACCAAATCCCGTCTCATTTCATTCATGGCTTTTTAGCTGCGGAAGATTCTTCGTTTTTTGAACACAGCGGCATTAGTTTCAAAGGATTGGGGCGTGCCGTCAGTGAAAGTATTACCGGTTCCGATGTGCAAACCGGTGGTTCAACCATTACCATGCAGGTTGCAAAAAACTATTATCTGACTCCAGAGCGTACTTTAAAACGTAAACTGACCGAAGTTTTCCTTGCTCGAAAAATTGAACAAAATCTAAGTAAAGAAGAAATTTTAACGCTGTATGTCAACAAAATCTTTTTAGGAAAAAATGCCTATGGGATCGCAGCAGCAGCAAAAATTTATTATAACAAGAGCCTGCAAGATTTAAGTTTGGCTCAAATGGCAATGATTTCAGGCTTACCTAAAGCACCTTCAAAATACAATCCTGTAGCCAACCCAAAACGTGCTTTAGAACGTCGTAATTGGATTTTAGGACGTATGTTGCAATTGGGTTATATCAATCAATCTGAATATCAAAAAGCGATTGCTGAACCGATTAATCTCGATATGCCTGACCGCGGGGTCAGCAACAAATTCCCCTACGTCGGGGAAATGGTTCGCTCTGAGCTCGTAGAAAAGCTTGGTGAACAAGCGACGGATTCTGGCTATAAAGTCTACACCACTATCAACAGCCAACGCCAAGCCTATGCTGAGCAGGCTGTACAAGAGGGTCTCGAAGCTTACGATAGACGACATGGTTGGCGTGGTGCAGAAGCACATGATGAACCCTTAAAAAACTTTATTCCATATGCCAACACCTATCCTGCCGAAGTAACCAAAGTCAACAACACCAGTATCGAAGTGTTGATGCAAGACGGCAGTAGTGTGACAGTTCCATGGTCAGGTTTATCTTGGGCACGCCCCTATCGCAATGCCAATAGTGTAGGCAATGCGCCTAGCAAAGCCTCTCAAATTGTAAAAGTAAAAGATATTATTCGCCTACGTCCGAATGCGGACAAAAGCTCATGGGCTTTGGTGCAAATTCCCAAAGCGCAAGGTCAATTAATTGCACTTAATCCCAACAATGGTGGTATTGAAGCCATTGTGGGTGGTTATAATTTTTATCAATCTAAATTTAACCGTGCTCTACAAGGCTGGCGTCAGCCGGGTTCAACCATTAAACCCTTTGTTTATGCTTTAGCACTTGAACGTGGCATGACTCCGTATTCCATGGTCAATGACAATCCAATTACGATTGGCAAGTGGACGCCTAAAAACTCTGACGGTCGCTATTTAGGGATGATACCTCTACGCCGTGCCCTCTATTTATCACGTAACACAGTTTCAGTACGCTTATTACAAGTCGTCGGGATTGAACGTACTCGCCAATTATTTATGGATTTTGGCTTACAAGAAAACCAAATTCCAAGTAACTACACCATTGCTTTAGGTACCCCACAGGTGTTGCCGATTCAAATGGCGACAGGTTATGCGACTTTTGCCAACGGTGGATATCGTATTCAACCCCATTTTATTAGCCGTATTGAAGATGCTTATGGCAAAGTCATTTATCAAGCCAATCCTGAATATGCATGTATTCAATGTATCAATCAAAAGGACGAAGTTGAATCTGCAGATCCGACCACGCCGGATGATGAAGTGATTGAAGTCACCAATCAGGATAACAAGCCCGCTGAATCAAAAATTTCCGATACTGAAGCAGCAAACTATAAACAAGCTCAGCGGATTTTGAAGTCAAGTTCAGCCTTTGATATGGCGAACATCTTGCGTGACGTGATCCAACACGGTACAGGTCGTGCGGCTTTAAAAATTGGTCGCGGTGATTTAGGCGGTAAAACCGGTACAACCAATGATGCAAAAGACGCGTGGTTTGCTGGATTTAATGGAAAATTGGTCACTGTGGCTTGGGTCGGTTTTGACCAACCCTCTACTTTAGGTCGCCGTGAATATGGTGGTGTTGCAGCATTGCCTATTTGGTCAGATTTTATGGCGAAATCACTTAAAGGCACACCTGAAGCTTGGGTGCGTTTAGACACCCATGCCAAGAATCCAATCAACCGTAATTCGGCTAAAGCGACTCAAGGTCAACCTGAACAAGATCGTGCAGCAACGCCACCAATGGCTCAACCGCTGTATCGTCCTGCTCCTGTTGCACCGAAGCCTCAGGCTTCGCAAAATGATTTTGACGACCTTCCTGGGTCTACTGAAACCAATCTTGCACCGACTCGAACTGCGCCTCCGCCAATGCAGCCTAAACCACAAGGTGCAGAGCATAAAACGGACGCACTTGATCATCTCATCGATCAAGTTCAGTAAATACTGCATAAAAAAAGCCCTCAAACGAGGGCTTTTTTATCACTTCCAATGCATTATTTCTTTTTAAAGAGATAAATTTGATACTGCGCTTGCAACTCAAATTGTTCATTTTTTTCTAGAGCTTCTCGACGCTCAGCTTTCACTTTATAGGCATAAGGTGTCATTGCAATTAAGTTTTTGAGATCCTGCTGAGAAAGTGACATTTTCGCTTGTACCACTTGCTCACTTTCCAATTCAAAATCATTCGCCAGTTGTTCCACAAATTTATGCGGTTCATGTAGTTTTACTTCTTCAAACAGGGCTTCACGCATTGCATAAAGATGCTCTGGCGCAGGTGTAACCACCATCAAGTGCCCTTCAGGCTTTAACACACGAAGGATTTCTTCTTGAGGAATAGGACTAAATAAACTCGTACACAAGTCAATCGAATGATCTAATACAGGTAAGGTTGCCCCTGTCCCAACCACCCAAGTCACCTCTTTATTCAGTTTAGCGGCCACTTGTACTGCATTTTTAGCAATATCGACACCCACACACTGTAATACTTCAGCTTGCATTGCATTGGTGTAATAGCCTTCACCACAGCCAATATCCAACAAGTTTTCAACACGTAACTTTTGAATCAAAGCCACTACTGCCTGTTGCAAAGGTGCATAGTGACCTGCACTTAAAAATGCTCGACGCGCCTGTACAGATTCAGGCGTATCACCCGGATTTTTACTGTGTTTATGTTGAACCACATGTAAATTGACATAGCCTTGTTTTGCAACATCATAGCTATGATTATTTTCACAGCGCCATGTCCGCTCTGTGAGTTTTAATGCTTCACGGCATACAGGACACATCAACAGGTTCATCATTTACTCCACTATATTTTGAAATAAAAAAACCGGCATCTGTGGGAGCAAATGCCGGTTTTGTTTATTTATTTGCTTAACGTAATTTTAAAGTCATTAGACCTAAAACTACCAGCATAATTGTAATAATCCAGAAACGAATCACCACCTGCGTTTCACGCCATCCCTTTTTCTCATAATGATGGTGCAGCGGTGCCATTAAGAATACGCGCTTATTCCGCATACGCAGCGAGCCAATTTGCAAGAAGACAGAAATAGCTTCAACCACGAAAACACCGCCCATAATGGCAAAAACGATTTCTTGACGAACCATGACTGCAATCGTACCGAGCATCGCACCTAGAGATAAGGCACCGACATCACCCATAAAGACTTGAGCAGGATGCGCATTAAACCATAAGAATGCCAAGCCAGCACCGATCATTGCCGCACAGATCACGACAAGTTCAGATGCATATTTCACATAAGGGATATGTAAATAATCAGCAAAACGGACATCACCAGCCAGATAAGCAAATACACCTAAACCTGCGGCAACCAAAACGATTGGCATAATCGCCAAACCATCCAAACCATCGGTTAAGTTCACAGCATTGGATGCGCCGTTAATCACCAAATAAGTAAAGACAATAAAGCCGATACCAAGTGGGATAATAGACAACGGAATGCTAATTTCTTTAAAGAATGGAATCAGCAGATCCAACATATTTGAAGTATGTACTGGGTTTGCTTGCTGTGTCGCAATCACATAGAGTGCAATACCAGCACCTAAAGATGCCACAGAAGTCCAAAAGAATTTCTTCTTCGCAGGCAGACCTGCATTGTCTTTATAACGGATTTTAATCCAGTCATCTGCCCAACCCACAGCACCAAAAATCACCATCACCCCAAGTACAATCCATACATAAGGGTTTGAAAGATCGGCCCAAAGTAAGGTTGAAATACCAATAGACAGTAAAATCAACACACCACCCATAGTTGGTGTGCCCATTTTTTTGGCATGATTTTCAGGTGCAAATGAACTGACTGCCTGACCATATTTGAGAGCTTGCAATTTGCGAATCATCACAGGTCCAAGCAACAGACCAATGGCCAATGCCGTTAAGACACTGAGTAGCGAACGAAGCGTTAAATAACGAACAACCTGAAACGAGCTGTGATAACCCGCAAGCTGCTCAAATAACCATAACAGCATTAAAGTTTCTCCATCAATTCAGCCATCAAAGTTTCCATGTGGGTATAACGAGAACCTTTAAACAGGAAACTCATGGACTGAGGCTGATGTGTTTTGACTAGACTAATTAATAACGGTAAGGCCTGTTCTTGAGATAGAAAGGCCTGTAATTTTTTACCATATTGGGTACTGCGCGCGCCTTCTTGCACGGCAGGTGAAAACTCACCGACAGCAACGACAAATTGAAGACCGGCGTGTGAAACAAGGTCACGTCCCAACATGTAGTGCTGCTGTGCAGCAGATGAACCTAACTCACCAATATCCCCAATGACCATGACTTTGATGCCATCTTGCTGTGCAAGTACATCAGCAGCAGCACGCATTGAGGTTGGATTTGCATTGTAAGTATCATCAATAAACAAATAATCTTTATGTTGAATAAAATTTAGACGACCTTTGGCACCTGTTGCATGTTCAAGACCCACAACGATGTCATCTAAACTCACGCCAATCGACAACGCAAAAGCTGCGGCAGCAGTTGCATTTTGCACATTATGCTCACCCGCAAATGGCAGTTGAACAGGACGCGAACCTTGTGGCGTATTTAAGATAAATCGTGAAGATTGAGCCTGAAGTTCAGTCTCAGTCGCAAAAACATCCCCGCCCTGACCAAAACTCATTACTTGCTCAGTTTGCACCGCTTGACGAATGGCATCTGTAAAATCATCTGCCGCAGGGACAATCGAAGTTCCTGTTTTCGCTATATGTGCATAAATTTCAGACTTGGCACGACAAATACCATCACGCCCACCAAACTCCCCCATATGAGCGGTGCCAATATTTAAAATACCGGCAACCTGAGGCTGTACCAAATTTGAGGTGTAATCAATTTCACCTTTATGACTGGCACCAAGCTCCATCACGGCATACTGATGTTCTGGACGTAACTCAAGTAACATCATCGGTACGCCAAGGTCATTATTTAAATTACCGCGCGTAATTAACGTTGGTGCAAGACGAGAAAGGATACTCCCGAGCATCTCTTTGGTTGTGGTTTTACCACTACTTCCTGTCAAGGCAATCACTTTTAAGGCTGGGTTTTGGGCACGACGAAATGCACCTAAATGTCCAAGTGCTAAACGTGTATCTGCAACCACCAACTGACAAATATCCACATCGACCGGATGACTGACAATGGCAATTTCACAACCCTTTTCAGCCACTTGAGCAAGGAAATCATGCGCATCAAAGCGTTCACCTTTCAGGGCAAGAAAAGCATCTCCTTGCTCTGCATGACGTGAATCGGTCAAAATTCGTTTCACAGGACCTGTCGGCGCTTGATTATTATGCCAGTGCCCTTGTGTCGCTTGAACCAACTGTTCGGCAGTCCAAGGTTCTAACTGAACCGTACTGGTCGTTGAAGTATGCATATCTGTTTCCTATTGCGCTGGATAAGCCGAGTCAGTGTTGTGATGCTGTGAATCAATCGCTGATTTCACTTCCACCACATCATCAAACCAATGTCGAACACCATTAATTTCTTGATAGTTTTCATGGCCTTTACCAGCAATCACCACAATATCACCAGCTTGCGCATGGCTGACTGCGAATTTAATCGCTTCACGGCGGTCATGGATTTCATGGACAGTTTTTCCAGTAAAATCAATACCAGCCTTCATATCTGCAAAAATTTGTTCTGGGTTTTCAGTACGTGGATTATCCGAGGTAATCAACGCCACATCTGCATGGTTTAATGCCGCTTGTGTCATCAATGGACGCTTACCACGATCACGATCACCACCACAGCCAAACACTGCCCATAACTGTTGCGATACATGACGTTTTAAGGTCTGTAACACTTGAATCAAGGCATCTGGTGTATGTGCATAATCCACCACAAACAGGCGCTCATCATCACGGATCACTTGCATACGACCCGGCGCACCTTTTAACTCAGGCGCAGTTGCGATCAAGGCAGATAAGTCAAAACCCGCTTGCTCCGCTGAAATTAAGCTCGCCACAATATTTTCAATATTGAAGTGTCCCAATAATGGACTTTGCACCACAAATTCAGCTTGAGCAGTACGCAATTTAAATTGTGCGCCCGTTAAGCTGTATTGAATATCCGTCACTTGATAATCCGCAGCCTGACGCGTTGAATAAGTCAAAATTTTAGGCTGAGCCGGATTTTGACGTGCGGCATTCAGCATCACTTCGGCATGTTCATCATCAAGATTGATGACTGCAACTTTGAGCGATGGAAACTGAAATAAACGTGATTTCGCTTCAGCATAGGCTTCAAGAGTTTTATGATAATCCAAATGGTCACGACTTAAATTGCTATAAGCGGCAATTTCAATTGCACAGCCATTTAATCGACCTTGTTCTAATCCGTGCGAACTTGCCTCAATGGCAGCAAACTCTGCACCCTCAAGCGCGTAGGTATGCAACGCATTTTGCATATGTAACGCATCTAAAGTAGTGTGAGATGAGGCTTCTAAATTCGGTAAAATTCCGTTACCAGTGGTTCCCATCACTGCACATTTTTTGCCTTGCAGCATGAGTAATTCAGCGATTAAGCGTGAGATCGTGGTTTTACCATTGGTACCCGTCACTGCCAAAATTCGTGCAGCTTGAACCGGTTGAGTCGCCTGTAAATATTGCTTTTGCCACTGCCCCATCAATTGACGCACATCCGCGATCACGACACTTTGATCCAAACCCAAATCAGTTTCTGAAATGACCGCCAGCGCGCCATTTTCTAACGCTGTACGTGCAAATTGTGCTGTTTTTTCAGGTTGCGAAAACGAAGTCAGGGCAATAAATATTTGCCCTGCTGTAACTTTGCGACTATCCAGATTGAAGCCCTGAAAGGATTGCGACATCCATTCAGCGGGCTGTTCAACGGTGTATAGATCTTGAAACGTAATTTTCATTCATCACCTATTACTGGATCTTAGGAGTGTCTAAAGGTTTATCTAAAGGTACGTTCATTAAACGTAAAGATTCTTGCATTACACGAGCAAAAACGGGTGCAGCCACCAGACCACCGTAATACTGACCTGTTGGGTTTTCCACCACAACAATCATGGCCAAACGTGGATCACTCACTGGTGCGACACCAGCAAAGAGTGCACGATATTCTGAAGTCGAATAGCCTTTACGGTCTGCACGTAATTTATGTGCTGTACCAGTTTTACCCGCCACGCGATAACCCGGAATATTGGCTTGACGTGCCGTACCACCCGGCAAGGTCACCGCTTCCATCATTAAAAGCACTTGATCAGCAATTTTAGGGTCAACCATCTGCTCACCTTTCGGCTTTTCCTCAAGCTTGTACAAGCTCAGTGGCATTTTGACGCCCTTGTTGGCAATCATGGCATATGCATCAGCCAGTTGGAGTACTGTAGCGTTCAAACCATAACCATAAGCCATGGTTGCTACTTCTGACACATTCCATTTGCTCTTCGGCAAAATCAGACCAGCACTTTCACCGGGGAATTTCACCGCTGAACGTTGACCAAAGCCAAGACGTTGATAGAATGTCGGCAATGTTTCATAAGGGAGAGATAAAGCGATTTTTGCCACACCAACGTTAGACGATTTTTGAATAATGCCGCCCAAAGTCAAAGGACCATAGTTATGCGTATCTCGAATAGTATGATTCCCAACGCGCATTGAACCCGGTGTGGTATTTACCACCGTATTTGCCGTGTATTTGCCGCTTTCCAACGCCATTGCCACGGTCATTGGCTTCATGGTTGAACCTGGCTCAAAGGAGTCAATCGCACCACGGTTACGCATGGCATCTTTATTTAAAACGCCTTTTTTATCGTTCGGGTTGTACGACGGCCAAGAGGTCATCGCCAAAATTTCACCCGTTTTAACATCCACGGCAATCGCGGTTGCAGAACGTGCATTATTGGCCACCCCTGCGGCGGTCAACTCACGGTACATGATGTATTGCAAACGTGAATCGATACTGAGCGTGATATTTTCGCCCGACTCGACTTCTTTCACGATCTCAGGGTCTTTAACGCGGTTGCCCTTTTTATCACGGACAATTTGCTGCGCACCATCGACACCTGAAAGACGTTCATTCAGTTGCATTTCCAAGCCTTCAATACCCATGCCCTCACTATTGGTTAAACCAATAATTTGTGAGTTCGGCTGAGGCTGTGGATAGTAGCGCTTATAGTTTTTCTCGGTATACACACCCTGAAAGTCACGTTTCATGATCAATTCAGCTTGTTGCGGCGGAACTTCTTTCTTTAAAACCAAATAACGGGAACGTGGACGCTCATTGAGCTTGCGTTTCAGTTCAGCACGATCCATTCCGACAGCATCGGCAAGTTCATCTAAGTTCAGATTTTTATCGGGTAATTGACGTTTTAACTTACGGTTATTTGGATCTTTAGCCAATTCAGCCGTGGTTTCTTCAAAGAGTTTTTTATTGTCAAAATAATCACGTGGATCGATCACGATTTTCATGATCGGAGTACTAATCGCTAAAGGTACACCGTGACGGTCATAGATTACACCGCGCATGGCTTTTAAGGTTTCAGTTCTTAAAATTTTCGCATTGGCTTTATTTTGTAAAAAGTCTTTATTGATGATTTGTACATAAAAAGCCCGCCCCACCAATGCAATGAAGCACAGTAAAACCACCGCCCACATCAAGTGATAGCGCCACATCTCCACCGAAATGGCTGTACGACCAGTAACAGACTGCTGTTTCTTACGCGGAGTTTGTTTGTTTCTCTTTTCAACCATGTGACCGGCAGCCTATTTTTTCTGTTCTGGAGTTTGTGGCAATGAAATAACAACGGTTTGTGCAATAGGAGGCGAATACATGCGTAATTGGGTAACTGCACGTGTCCCAATTTGGGCTGTTGCACCGAAAGTTTGTTGTTCGATCAGCAAACGTCCCCATTCTGCGTTGAGGTCATCCCTTTCACGCATATAGGTACTCAATTGACGATAATCTTGGCGATATTCAAAGACTTGAAAGACCACCATAATCGCACTCACAAAAACCAAGAGCAATAAAATGCCGTATGTAATGATTTTCTTCGACTGCGATTGATCAGAGTTTTTTTCGATTGCTTCGGTTTTCATTCTTTGCCTTTTAAGCTAAACGCTCTGCCACACGAAGCCAAGCACTACGAGATCGTGGATTGGCTTTAACTTCTTCTTCACTTGCTTTAATTCGTGACACTTTTTTTAAGCGGCGGGTATCTTCGCGTTTTTGTGGTAAACCCCAGCCTGTGTCTTCTGCAAGTGTAGATTCTTTTTGAATAAATTGTTTAATTAAACGATCCTCTAAAGAGTGGAAACTGATCACTGCAAGAGTGCCTTCAGGTTTCAGCATATCCACCGCTTGAGGTAAGAAGATATCAATATCGTCGAGTTCTTTGTTAATAGCAATACGAATTGCTTGGAAAGTTCGTGTCGCTGCATGTTTATTTTTTTCCCATTTCGGGTGGGCAACTTTCACAATTTCGGCCAATTGAGCTGTGGTTTCAATATACCCTGCCGCTTTAATTGCTTTAGCAATACGGCGGCTATAACGCTCTTCACCATATTTAAAAATAATATTGGCCAAATCTTCTTCTTCAATATCAACCAACCACTCTGCGGCTGTTGGGCCTTGTGAGTTGTCCATACGCATATCGAGTGGGCCATCTTTCATAAAGCTAAAGCCACGCTCTGCTTGGTCTAGCTGCGGAGATGACACCCCTAAATCCGCCATAATACCGTCGACCAAATCGACACCACGACTACGCAGTTCCTCTTTTAAATCGGCAAAACTGGCGTGAATAATTTTAAAACGCGCATCTTCTTGTTCTAATTCTGCTGCAACGGCCAATGCTTGCGGGTCTTTATCAAAGGCATAAACACGTGCATTTTCATCTAATTTAGACAGTAATAAACGCGTATGACCACCACGCCCAAATGTGCCATCTACGAAAATTCCTGTATTGCGATCTGCCAGTAAAGCATCAACAGTTTCATGAAGTAATACAGAAATATGCGACATAAGGGTTCGTTCAACACAGCTAAAAATGTAACTGCACATTATTACCTTGTTTTAGCAAAGCTCCAAACGTCTTTTTGTACAGAAATATTACTTTCCATAGAGAAAACCGTTTTTATTTTTTGCCATCCATTAAAAAACCTCCCGAAGGAGGTCTTTGAACATCTCAAATCCTAGATTTCGATGTATTAGCGCTTGTTATTGTAGATCTGATCGAAGATCGCACCATTCACAAAATGTGTTTGTTGAGCTTTTGCCCAACCACCAAACACTTCATCAATGGTAAAGGTTTTTAATGGCGGGAACTGTGATTTATATTTTGCTAAAACTGCTGCATTACGTGGGCGGTAAAAATGACGAGCTGCCATCTCTTGACCTAATGGAGAATAAAGATAATTGATATAGCCTTGAGCTAACCATTTATTACCATTTTTATCGACAGTTTTGTCTACGATTGCCACTGAAGGCTCAGTCAAAATCGACATCGATGGATACACGATATCAAATTTGTTTTTACCCAAAGTTTTTTGCGTAACTAAAGCTTCGTTTTCCCAAGTCAATAACACATCACCAATACCACGTTCTGCAAATGTAGTCATCGATGCACGTGCCGCAGAGTCCATTACTTTTACGTTATGGTACATCTTACCCACGAAATCTTTGGCTTTCGCTTCATTACCACCCGGCTGTTTCAAAGCATAACCCCAAGCTGACAAGTAAACCCAACGTGGGAGACCGCCAGTTTTCGGGTTCGGGGTAATAATTTGTACACCCGGTTTGGTTAAATCAGACCAATCTTTAATATGTTTCGGGTTGCCCTTACGCACCATGAATACAATCGTTGACGTATATGGCGCTGAGTTATGTGGAAACTCTTTTTGCCAACCCGGCTGAATCTGACCAGACTTCACAATTTCTTCGATGTCATTGGCCAAGGCCAAAGTCACGACATCACCTTTTAAACCGTCAACCACAGAACGGGCTTGTTTGCCTGAACCACCATGTGATTGTTTAAATGCGACCGTTTTACCGGTACGCTCTTTCCAATATGCACCAAATGACTTATTAAATTCGTCATAAAATTCACGCGTTGCATCATAAGAAACATTTAAAAATTCACGATCAGCGGCCTGAGCAGACGCTGAAAATGCAACACCAGTGGCAAGCAACGCGGCACTGAGCCACGCCTTAAATTGAGTTTTCATAACAGCCAGCATAAAGTTATATTCAATACTGCTAAATATATGAAATAAAGTCATAAATCGCAATTGCAGCGTGTTTAGACGCTTTGTTGAATACAGCTAAGGCTACGAATTTAATTGTTTGTTTTTCATATTAAAATACACAAAAACAATCTACTTATTCCCTATATATAGATTTTTATGCATTACATATGCAAAAAACGGATAATCTAAATTATCCGTTTTACACCACTCAACTTTATTTACAGACTTACTCTTTATTCTTTTCACTATAGATTTGATCGAAAATCGCACCATTCACAAAATGTGTTTTTTGCGCTTTAGCCCAACCGCCAAACACTTTATCAATGGTAAACATTTGAACTTTCGGAAATTGAGCAGCGTATTTTGCTGTGGCTTTTGCATCGCGAGGGCGGAAGAAATATTTACCTGCCAGCTCTTGGCCTTTAGGTGAATATAGATAGTTCAAATAACCCTTCGCCAAATTTCGATTACCATTTTTATCGACGGTTTTATCCACTACTGCCACTGAAGGTTCGGCTAAAATCGAAATAGACGGATAAATAATGTCATATTTATCTTTGCCTAGGCCCTGAGTCGCCAACAGTGCCTCATTTTCCCAAGACAGTAAGACATCTCCAATGCCACGCTCAGCAAAGGTCGTGAGTGAACCACGCGCGCCTGAATCTAAAACTTTGACATTGCTATAGAGTTTTTTTACCAATTCTTTGGCTTTGGCCTCATTTCCACCCGGCTGTTTTAATGCATATCCCCAAGCTGATAAATAGATCCAACGCGGTGCGCCGCCTGTTTTTGGATTTGGTGTAATAATTTCAACGCCCGGTTTGGTCAGGTCATTCCAATCTTTAATTTTTTTCGGGTTACCTTTGCGCACCAAAAATACGATGGTTGAGGTATACGGTGCAGAATTATGTGGAAATTGTTTTTGCCAGTTTTTATTGATTTGCCCAGTCGCCACAATTTCATCAATATCATTGGCCAATGCCAAAGTCACGACATCTGCCTGCAAACCTGTCGCCACTGCACGAGCTTGTTTGCCAGAGCCACCGTGAGATTGTTTAAAATTAATCTCTTGTCCTGTACGTTTTTTCCAATATTGTCCAAATTCTTGGTTATATTCCTGATAAAACTCACGTGTTGGGTCATAAGAAACATTTAAGAAATCTTTTGCGGCATACACCTGTACCGCCACCCCACCCAACAAAGCGAAAATTCCCGATGCTATTATTTTTTTCATCTGCTCAAACTCAAATTGATATTGAGAGCACTATATAAATCAAAAATAACTTTAACAATCAGCTATCTATAATATAAATTCAAATCTATTTCTGTTTTAAAGATATCTAAAAATAACGTATTTAAAGCTTTAATTCTGCTAATACAGCAACAATCAGAAGCGATCTCCATGCTATCTTCATAGTTGTTTGCTAAAACATCCGAAAATCTGGAGAAAACAGTCTATTTAGGTAATCCTAGTACAGACTTTTTTAGTTTTTTTGTAAAAATTGTGACGTAGTTCTACTTTTTAATTACGAAAGATGGTTAAATCGTAGTCTAAATATTAAAACTATTTTGCAAATAAAAAGTTCCATCACCAAAACTAGGGGGAGATTTGGACATGAAATTTTCATACGCACTATGCCTAGGCTTAAGTTTAAGTGTGACTGCACAGACTGCTTTGTGTGCTGCAACCAGCACCGCATCGAATAATAAACTTACGATGCCTGCTGAACGTACCTCATTGATCGAAAAAGCGATTAATCAGCAAAAATCTGAAGGCAAAGGCCGTACAGACGATAATTTAAAAGTACTTACGTCTATTAAAGCTGCACCGACTCAAAGTTTCTTTGCATCACAAAACCAAAGTTTTTCTCGTTTTGTTCAAGCCATTTTCTCTGGTAGTAGCTCATAACGACATCAGCATACTCATGTCATCCAAGCTATTGTTTTAGACGAGTTCCCCTACTGTCGTCTAAAAAACACTAAAAACGCCTGATCATTCAATGTTGAATTAAGCATTAAGTGATCAGGCTTTTTCGTTATAATAGATCCCAATTTACATTCTGATTAAAAGCTGATTATGACTGTTCGTACTCGTATCGCACCTTCTCCTACTGGTTTCCCGCACGTTGGGACTGCTTATATTGCATTGTTTAACTTATGTTTTGCGAAGCAACATGGCGGTGAATTTATTCTTCGTATTGAAGATACAGACCAACTACGCTCTACCCCAGAATCTGAGAAAATGATTTTAGATTCATTGCGTTGGTTAGGTTTGAACTGGTCAGAAGGTCCAGATGTGGGTGGCCCTCATGCGCCATACCGTCAATCTGAACGTATGGACATTTATAAACAATATGCTTTGGAACTGGTTGAAAAAGGTCATGCGTTCTACTGCTTCGCAACAGCAGAAGAACTCGATCAAATGCGTGCGGAACAACAAGCGCGTGGTGAATCACCGCGTTATGACGGTCGTGGCTTAAAACACACTGCAGAAGAAGTTGCACAGCGTTTGGCTGCTGGTGAACCGCATGTCATTCGTATGAAAGTGCCTGAAGAAGGGATTTGTAAATTTAACGACTTACTTCGTGGTGAAGTCGAAATTCCTTGGGCGCAAGTCGACATGCAAATTCTACTGAAAACCGATGGTTTACCGACGTATCACTTGGCAAACGTGGTTGATGACCATTTAATGAAAATCACTCACGTGATTCGTGGTGAAGAATGGATTCCATCTGCGCCTAAACACCAATTATTGTACAAATATTTTGGTTGGGACATGCCTGTACTTTGCCACATGCCGCTGTTACGTAACCCAGATAAATCAAAACTGTCTAAGCGTAAAAACCCAACCTCAATTAACTACTACAAAGACATCGGCGTTTTACCTGAAGCATTATTGAACTACTTAGGCCGTATGGGCTGGTCAATGCCGGATGAAAGTGAAAAATTCACTTTGGCTGAAATGATTGAACACTTTGACATTCAACGTGTATCACTAGGCGGTCCAATCTTTGATGTTGAAAAGTTGAACTGGTTAAATGGTCAATGGATTAAAGGTTTAACACCAGGTCAATTGCTCGACACCCTACTGGCTTGGAAATCAGATCGTAATACCTTGGAAGAAATTGCTGCTGCGATTCAACCACGTATTAATTTATTGTCTGAAGCAGTGAATTGGGCAGGTTTCTATTTCAACCAATTCCCAACACTCAGCAAAGAACAGTTTGAAAGCAAAAAATTGACTGAAGAACAAGTTCGTCAAAGCCTTCAATTTGCCATTTGGCGTCTAGAAAGCATGTTCACTTGGAACAATGATACTGTCAGCCAAACGCTTATGGATTTGGCGAACCAAATGGACATTAAACTTCGTGACTTCATGCCAACCTTCTTTATTGCTATTGCAGGTTCAACATCTTCGACACCGGTTATGCAATCGATGGTAACCATTGGTCCTGATTTAACATTTGCTCGCTTACGTCATGCACTTGAAATTGTGGGTGGTCCGAGCAAAAAAGAAACAAAAGCATGGGAAAAACTCAATGAAAGCCTAAAACTGCCGAAAAATAATGCAGTTGATGAAGCTTAATTGATTTTTTAGTTGACGGATGGGCGTTATCCCCCTAATATAGCGCCCATACCGAGAGATGGTGTCAACCAACTCTAAGTTGCCTCAAATTGTCCCTATCGTCTAGAGGCCTAGGACATCGCCCTTTCACGGCGGTAACCGGGGTTCGAATCCCCGTAGGGACGCCATATTCAAGGTGATGCAAATCATCTTATAAAAAACCCAAGCATTATGACTTGGGTTTTTTATTGCCTAAATTTTATCTGATTTAAATTTACGGTATTTTTGCTTTCTGCGTCATTCTGATTAAAATAAACCATAGATTAAAATTATGGAGTTGCAATGCAATACCGTTGCCCTAAATGTCAAAGCCCTAAAATTATGCCTCTTGCGCAAGCAGGCCAGCCTGTTGCTCGTCCTGTCGTGCCTAAAAGCCTGATTATCCTCATCCCTGCGGTATTTATTCTTTTACTGTTGGTGATTATCAGCATCGCAATGTGGATTTTTGGTGACGGTGCAGGTACTACATTACAAACTGCGACTGTTGTTGTATTTATTGCCTGCTTGATTGCTGGCTTCATGTTCTATCGCGACCTGCCAGATTTTAAAATCTCAATGCAAGGTTTTATGCAATCACAGAAAAAATGGAAATGCCGCGAATGTAATCATGAGTGGGAAATCTAAACAGGCCATTTAAATCACATCAGCATTAGTGCTGATGTGGTTCATCATGAGAATGCGCGTGATCATCTTGAAGGTGCTCATGTGCATGATCAGACTTTTGGGTGTGTTGGTGTACCACACATTCATCCTCTTCGATCTGCAAAGTCATCTCCGTGATTCCGTGTTCATGTTGCAACATTTCAATCGCCTCAAAATACAAGGCATTACGATCGGCTTCAGGTGCAAAGAGATGAACCGTCAAATGCACATTCTTTGACGTAATTGCCCAGACCTTTAACTGGTGAATACTCTCCACCCCTTTGAGTGCCAATAAATCATTGCGTAATTTTTCAATGTCAATTTCTTCAGGCACACCTTCCAATAAAATATTGATACTTTGTTTGAGTAAAATCCAAGTCCTTGGTAAGACCCAAAAGCCAATGAGCACCGCAATAAGCGTATCGACCCACATCCAGCCGGTAAAATAAATAATCGCTGCGCCAATAATCACACCGACCGAACCTAAGGCATCACTTAACACCTCTAGATACGCCCCTTTCACATTCAAGCTTTCTTGTGAACTGGAAAATAAAATACGCATCGAGATTAAGTTAATGATTAGACCGATGACGGCCACAATTATCATGCCCATACTTTGAATTTCCGGCGGCGTTGAAAAGCGCTGATAGGCCTCATACAAAATATAAATCGCAACCACAAATAGCATCAAGGCATTAAACAAGGCTGCCAAAATTTCAAAACGCTGATAGCCAAAGGTACGTTTGTTATCAGCAGGAAGCTTGCCAATTTTGATCGCGACCAATGCTATGGCAAGGGCTGCAGCATCGGTGAACATATGTGCCGCATCTGACAATAGCGCCAAACTTTGCGTCATAAATCCAGCAATGACTTCAATAATCAAAAACGTCGTGGTCAGTACTAAGGCAAAACTTAATTTTTTGACATTCCCTTCTGTGACAACGGCATGGCTGTGGTCATGCCCATGATGCTCACTCATTATTTTCTGACCTTATAAATTATATGTTCTTCAGTCTTGAGCTTAACAGGTACAGTAAACGTAATAAAATTACATCATTCAACCTTCAGTATTACGTTTTACCTTCAAACTTTAAAACTGCTTTTTCAGCATCTACTTTCAATTTATTCAAATTAATTTTTCGCGATCTAGATGACTGAAATTACTTATAAATATTTTTCAAGAACTATTCACATATCATGACAAGCATGCTAATTTTCATCTTAAGTGTGATCTGTTTAAAACAATTAAATCATTCATCGCAGCGCACGAATGACTGCAATTAATATTTTTATTAGGGTCTGTTGACATTTGTTGATTAAAAAAATAGCGAGATAGTAAAATTAAATCGCCAAACCCAATTTTACACTCGCTATGCCTCGAACAATGCTAAATGATCAACACTGGTCCAAGTTACT
>NZ_VPAO01000027.1:0-56401 GCF_013419235.1 Acinetobacter sp. YH12098 | reverse complement strand
TTTGGCCAGAAAAATGAGTCGTTCTCGCTGTTCTAAACTAAGTGGTACAGAAACAATCCGAGGCATGTGTGAACATCTGTTAACTAAAAAAACCTTTTCGCATGATTAGTTATTTTTGTCAACTTAACCATGCTAAGATATTAGAATGTCTAATTTCTTGGTTAGACATTCTCATAACTTCAATGGGGTTGAAACGGTTTAAGTAGGCTTGAATTTGGTCTAGCGAGCTATTGTTTACTAATAGTTTTTCAAAATCATCGTAATTGATGTTTAAAGTTGTATGTGACATAAATCCTGCTTAAATTTTTTTTTACCTAAATTTGTGAAATTAAAAATTAAAATAGGTAATTCCCCGACACCTTCACATAATTCTGCGCTGAATAAGGCAAGAACGCTTTTTCTTTATCTGTTAAAGGTCGAACTTTCTTAACGGGACTACCAACATATAAATAACCACTTTCTAGAACTTTATTAGGTGGGACAAGTGAACCAGCACCAATCATCACATCATCTTCAACAATTACATCATCTAAAATAATCGTACCTATACCGACTAAAACACGATTACCAATAGTACAGCCATGCAATTTTACATGATGACCAATTGTGACATCTTCACCAATAATCAGTGGAGAACCCTCAGGCTTATCGGCTTTTTTATGACTCACATGCAACATTGAGTGATCTTGCACATTAGAGTTTTTACCAATACGAATATGGTTTACATCACCACGAATCACAGCAAATGGCCAAACAGAGACATTTTCAGCCAATACAACATCGCCAATCACCACTGACATTTCATCGATATAGCAAGAGTCATCAATACGTGGGGCAGTGTCTAAATAAGGGCGAATGTTTTGGCTCATAGGAAAGTCATCTACAGGTTTTTAGGCAGTATAAAATAAAAAAGCACCTAGACCGAAATCTAGATGCTTTCACTTTAGTCTTAATATCGAGTTTTCATCAAACTTAGAATAAGTTGCTAAAGAATTGCTTGATGTGATCAATCATTTTTGCAAAGAAACCAGCTTCTTCTACATTTTGTAGAGCAACAAGTGGTTTTTCAGCAATGACTTTACCATTGAGCGTTGCAACGTATTTACCAACCACTTGACCTTGTTTTAAAGGAGCAGTTAATTTTGGTTGAACAACCAATTGAGTTTTAATAGCGTTCGCTTCGCCTTTAGGCATCGTCACGTTAAAGTTTTCAGCTAGACCTACTTGAACTTCATTGTCTTTACCGTACCAAACTTTTGCTTTTGCAAGCACTTGTTTAGCAGGTTGAACTTTTACAGTTTCAAAGTTTGCATAACCCCAAGCTAAAATTTCACGTGTTTGAGATGCACGCTCGTTCATGCTTGGCGCACCAAAGATCACTGAAATTAAACGTAAAGGACCACGTTTAGCTGAAGTCGTTAAGCAGTAGCCCGCTTCTTCAGTATGGCCAGTTTTTAAACCATCTACACTTGGGTCAGTATAAAGCAGGGCATTACGGTTGCCTTGCTTAATGCCATTGAACGTAAATTCTTTTTCAGAGTAGATCGGATAGTATTTTGAACTGTCATGAATGATATGTTGCGCAAGAGTAGCCATATCTTTGGCAGTCGAGAAATGTCCTTCAGCCGGCATACCTGTCGCATTGATGAATTGAGTATTCACCATGCCAATACGTTTCGCTTCTTGGTTCATCATGTGGGCAAAGGTGCCTTCATTGCCAGCAATATGTTCTGCCATAGCTTTAGAAGCGTCGTTACCCGACTGAATGATAATGCCACGTAACATTTCTAATGCAGTTGCAGTACCGTTGAGCGGAACGTACATACATGACTCAGTGCTGCTGCCGCGACACCAAGCCGACTCATTCATACGTACTTTTTCATTTTCAGTTAGTTCACCGCTTAACAACTTTTGTTCAATGATGTAACTGGTCATCATTTTTGTCATTGAAGCAGGAGCTAATTTTTCGTTTTCATTTTTAGAAGCAAGGATTTGCCCTGTCTCATAGTCCATCAGCACATAAGATTTATTATTTAATTCAGGTGGTGCAGAAAGGACAGTTGCCGCGAATGAAAAACTAGGTGCAAGTAGTAATGCGGCAAGGGCGGTTTTTCGGGTCATTCTGGGTGGTTCCAATAACTTAGGTATAAGCACAAAGAGCCTAGCATTTTAGGACAAAGCTAGGCGGACTGCTATGGGGTGCAAGCGCTTATTTTAAAAGTATTGTAACCAATTGGTATTATTTGCTGTAAGCAGTCAATTCTTTGCAAATCGCACCATTTTTCTTATCGCCAGCTTTCTTCGCATCAGACTGCGCTTCTTTTAAAGCGTCTTTAAAACTTTTTTGTTTGCTGAGTTGCTGTAAAGCATTTACTGGGTTCTTTTCATTCGGCATATATTCTTTGGCTAATTTTGCATAACCCGCTTCAAACTTTGGTTGATCTTTGTCATTCACCAGTTTTGGGCAGACTTCAGATAGTACATAGATAGCTGCAAGTTCTTGAGTGGTCACTTGAGGTGTAGGGGTAACTTCAATTTTTTCATCTGCGGCATGTGCAGACATGGTAGTGAAAGCAAAAGCAGAAAGGCTAAGGGCACAAAGAGATTTTACAAAAGAGTTTTTCATTTAAATAACCTGTTAAATAACCTAAAAGATATCAAATAGCTAAAATTTATTAGCCAAGCTTAATCATATTTTGGGTAGAGATCAGTAGAAAATTGTATTGAAGCTGTTTAGAAATCAATACATTGTGAAAGAAAAAAGGATGAGGCTATAAAGCGTCATCCTTTTTTGGCAGGTTTGATGCAATTAGGACTAACCTATTGAGAGGGCGTCCAAATCTGAATGATCAATTAACCTTCATAATTTAAAACGTCATCACAAACTGATTTTTGTTCAGCTTTATCAGTTTCTTTAGCAGCTTGACGTGCTTCTTCAAGAACTGATTTATATTCGCTGTCAGACTGTAGTTTTTCTAAAGTCATTGATTTATCAGAATAATCAGCAAGATATGTTTTAGTGAGTGCTTGAATGTTGGCATCAAATTTTGCATTTTGACCAATAATCGCAGGGCATACTTCTAACATGACTTGTGCAGATGCAATGTCTTCTTTTACGATGGTATTGGCTTCTTCTTGAGTGAAGTCATTGTCTGCGACCACAGTTTGAGTCATGCAAGCTGCTAGAGCAAAGCCCAATAAACCACGAAGTGCTACGGTTTTATTCATTTTGTACACACACATTTATGCTGGATGTTGAAATGTAAATATATATAATTATTCATATATTTCAATAAAATGTTCTTGCGAGTCATTTTTAATTTTTTAGTAATGGAAATTTAGTTGTGAATATATTAATTGCCAATGATGATGGCGTTTTTGCTCCCGGTATCCAAGCTTTAGCACATGCATTGCGTCCTCTCGGTCGTGTGGTGATTGTTGCACCTGAAAGTGAACGCAGTGGTTTTTCAAGTGCACTGACTTTAGATCGACCATTACGACCTGTCGAAATTGCACCAAATATGTGGGCGGTAAATGGCACACCTGCGGACTGTGTGTATTTATCAATGAATGGTCTGTTCGATTTTGAATTTGATTTGGTGGTGAGTGGGATCAATAGCGGCGCAAATCTGGGTGATGATGTGCTGTATTCAGGGACGGTCGGTGCCGCATTTGAAGGTCGTCTAATGAAACAACCTGCGCTAGCCGTGTCTTTGGCTGGGCCGAATGTGCGTAGTTATAACAACCCTGAAGATTATGCCGTAGCTGCACAATGGGTGCATGACTTTATTGCCAATGGCTTACCTGCGCTACCTGCACGACATATTTTTAATATCAATATTCCAGATGTCGCTGAACTTCAAGGCACTAAAGTGACCTATCAAGGGCGACGTTTACAGTCCAAACCGATTACCAGTCATGTAGACCCGCGTGGTCGTCAAGTCTATTGGATTGGCTTGGCAGGTGAGGCTGTGGCAGAGCCTAAAAAAGGCTTAACGCATATCGAATCAGACTTCTTTGCAGTTGCAAATGGTTATGTCAGTGTAACGCCTATACAAATGGATGCTACAAACTATGAGATTTTGAATAACTTGCACTCAGAGTTATCTAAATCTTAAGTATTAATGTTATAACTTTGTGAAAATGGTTATGCCGCAACTTTTTTAGAGTGGATTTTTGCTAATCTTAGCCCATTCATAATGACTATATTTGAATTATTAGTGAGGAAGATGATGTCCCTGGTGTCACAATATCGCGTTATTGCCGCTCCTGCAGCATTATTTAAGACCCTTGTTTTATCTGCTGCGGTTGTTACGACTTTGGTCATGACTGGCTGTGCGTCAAAACCACAAATTAATAATGCGACCCGTTATGCGACTGCTCCGGATTATTATACAGTTCGTTCGGGAGATACTTTAAGTGGCATTGCCGCTCGCTATGGTTTGAGCTATGTCAGCATTGCAGAAATGAACGATATTGCGCAGCCTTATCGCATCTATGTTGGACAATCCATTCGCCTTAAAAATAGTGGCTCTCGTCGTACGACGTCTACACAAGCCATGACTCAAGCGGCACCAATTCAACGCCAAACGATTGCAATGCCAACGCAAACAGCGCCCGTGACTCAAGCTTCAACCACACCATCGACAGTGACGCGAACTACAGTTCCAACGCCTGTGGTCAGTTCTTCAAGTTTACGTTGGGTGAGTCCAGTATCGCGTCCTACGGTATTACAAGGCTATAACTTAGCATCGAATGTGAAAGGAACACGTTACGCAGGTAATACAGGTGATCCTATTTTTGCAGCAGCTGATGGTCAAGTGGTCTATGCCGCCGATGGTCTTAAAGAGTACGGCAATTTAATTTTGGTGAAGCATATTAATGGCTATATCACTGCATATGCACATAACAGTAAAATGAATGTCAAAAGTGGCGATACTGTGAAAGCAGGGCAGCAAATTGGTGAGATGGGTTCATCGGGTACCAACCGCACGATGCTTGAGTTCCAAGTGCGTTTAGATGGTAAACCAATCAATCCAACTTCAGTTTTACCAAATAATTAAATATATAATGCAAAAGCAAAATATCCCCGTATAATACAATGAGTTGCTTTTATCGAAAGATGAAGCTTCTCATAAGTTTATGAGGGAAATTTATGTTAGATCAACTTCGAGCAATGGGTGTCTTTGCTTGCGTTGTGGAAAAAAATTCGTTTAGCGGTGCTGCTCGTGAGTTAGGTATTACCACGAGTGCCGTGAGTCAGCAAATCCGCTCACTAGAGCAGGATATGGAAGTCATTCTTTTACATCGTTCAACACGTAAGTTAAGTTTGACAGAAGCTGGACAAGCTTTTTTTCATAGTTGCCAAGAGATGCTATCTGCCGCAGAGCGCGGCAAAATTCGTATCAATGAACTTCGTGACGACTTAGTCGGTGAATTACGTATTGCATCAACACCAGAAATTTGTGCGAATCATGTGATTCCTGCATTGTCACATTGGATGTCGGCACATCGTGGTTTATCCGTTCATCTAGAAGCAGATAATCAATATATCGACTTAATTGATGGACGCATTGATATTGCGCTACGAATGAGTTCAAAAATTGATGATCAACAGTTTCATGTGGTGCCATTGGCACATGTTGAACAAGTTCTCGTTGCTGCACCAAGCTATATCAACCAAACCAGTTTAATTACACGACCAGAAGATTTACAAAATCATGATATGGTTCAAATAAATTTGGTTAAAAACTTTCAGCATTTTGCATTTGAAAATGCAGTGACGAAAGAGCAGGTTGCATTGGATGTGCATTCCCGATTTACAACAAATAATGTATTTGCTGCAAAAGCAATGTGCCAACAAGGACATGGCATTGCAAGAATATTATATCTAGATACGCAAAAAGACTTATTAAACGGTTCTCTTGTTGAAGTTTTACCAGAATGGCGCTTACCATCATTTACTCTATATGCGGTGATGTCTAAACGTGATCAACAGCCTACTAAAATTCATCGTTGCCTAGATGCATTAAAATTGTATTTCAGTCAATTACCAGGCGGACGTGTATACCAAGAAGCCTCATAAAAACAAAAAAGGTTTAAAAAGATATAAAAAAAGCCGCAATCAGCGGCTTTTTTACTTTCGGCACAAATTACGCTAGAAAGTTTTTCACCATTTTAACAATGCGTTCAATCAAGATATCCGCTTGTTCTTTATTGATATTCAGCGTAGGCAATAAACGAATCACTGAGCCTGCTGTTACGTTAATAATCAAGTGATGCTCATCACGAGCAATATTCACAAGTTCGCCACATGCTTTTGGTAATTCAATACCGACCATCAAACCAAAACCACGAACAGTCACGTTTTGCTCTGAAAGTTGCTCTGTGAATTGCTCAACAAGATACGCCCCCATATTTGCAGCATTTTCAACAAGGTTTTCTTTTTGAATGGTATCAATCACGGTATAAACCACACGTGAACCTAATGCTGTACCGCTATAAGTTGAACCGTGGTTACCCGCTGTTAAAACGCCAACACCACGACCTTGAGTCATGACTGCGCCGATAGGGAAGCCATTACCCAGACCTTTAGCTGTAGTTAGCACATCAGGAACAATATTAGTGTGTTGATACGCAAAGTATTTACCTGTACGACCATTACCTGTTTGCACTTCATCAAGCATCATTAACCAGTTGTGCTGATTACAGATTTGACGAATTTCTTCTAGGTAGCTAAAACCCTGAGGTGCAGTATTTACACCACCTTCACCTTGGATCGGCTCAACCAAAATCGCTACGATGTCAGGGTGGTGAATCGCCGCTTCCTCAATCGCTTCGATATCACCGAAAGGTACACGGATAAAACCTTCAACCAATGGGCCAAAGCCTTCTTGAACTTTTTTGTTACCTGTTGCAGATAAGGTTGCCATGGTACGACCATGGAAAGAATGATCAGCAACGATAATTTTTGGTGTTGCGACACCTTGCATATGACCAAATTTACGTGCAATTTTGATTGCACCTTCATTTGATTCTGCACCACTATTTGAGAAGAAAACTTCTTCCATACCCGCAACTTCTGCTAATTTTTGCGCAGCAGCCGTTTGCCAAGGCACTTCAAATAAGTTACTGGTGTGAATGAGGGTCGCTGCCTGTTCAGCAATTGCTGCTGTAATTGCAGGATGTGAGTGACCTAAACCACAAACAGCGATCCCTGTCAGTGCGTCTAAGTATTCTGTGCCATCTGCAGTATACAGGTGAGCACCTTGACCTCGGACAAAGCTGATCGGTTGGCGGCCAAAGACTGGCATCAAGTGCGATGGTTGATCAGTTTGTACTGGGGCAAGGGTAATGTTATTCATGACTAACTCTAATTTGTCAGGTGATTGAAATAATATAGAGGAGACGCCATATATATATGAGCATCAAGAGGTCTATATAAGCAAAATATGACCCACTTGAAAAGCTGAAATGTAAATAAAACGTGAAATATTGCTTTAGTCATATTGTTTTACTCAGTTTTGGGTATAATGCGAAGCAGATTTATTGAGGATATATCAATGACTGAACAAGCACGCGATACAGAAGCGTTAATTCGTGACCAAATTGCTAAACACGCAGTTCTACTTTACATGAAAGGCACCCCACAGTTTCCACAGTGTGGTTTCTCTGCGCGTGCAGTAGAAGCGCTCAGTCAAATTGGTCGTCCGTTTGCTTATGTAAATATTCTTGAAAATCAAGATATTCGCGCAACTCTTCCACAAATTGCAAACTGGCCGACTTTCCCACAATTATGGATCAATGGTGAGTTGATCGGTGGTAGCGACATTATGCTTGATATGTTCCAAAAAGGTGAATTACAACCTTTAGTTGAACAATATAGCCCAGCTCCTGAAGCTTAATTGGATGTGTATTTGATGATTTTGATCATTGGATACAGATAAAAATAGCGCCTTTAAGGCGCTTTTTTTATGACTTATTTATCAAAAAAGTCGTGGTTTATGCGTTTTTCCACCATCCCCATACGCATTTAAAGCACAAAGGGTGGTGGAAAAATCAACAAATGAATAAACTCATCGAAGATTTATGACGGATTGTCTTCAGTCGGACTTTCTTCAACACGTTGCTCGTTTTCAGCAGTCCCATTTTTAGCAGTGCTGTCTTGAGCTTCAGACTTCTTTGCCTTTTTATCTTTATTCTTTTTTGACTTCTTCTTTTTTTTCTTTTTCTTTGGCTCTTCTTCCTCAAACTCAGCACCGTCTTCAATCGCTTGCCAGTACTCAAGTTGCTCCATGACAGCAGCGTAGATTGAGCCTTTGCTATAACGACCTTTTTTATCAAGAGTGCCTACTGGACGCGCCATCAAAATTTCTAATGCTTGGTCAATGGTATCTATGGCGTGAATATGGAATTGACCTTGTTGCACAGCTTCAATCACATCTTTGCGTAACATTAAGTGCTGCATATTTTGGCGTGGAATAATCACACCTTGCTTGCCTGTTAACCCTTGTAATTTACATGCATCATAGAAGCCTTCAATCTTGGCATTTACACCCCCAATCGGTTGAACTTGACCCAATTGGTTCATGGAGCCAGTGATTGCCCAAGATTGATCGATCGGTAATTGGCTAATAGCGGAAATAAGAGCTGAAAGCTCTGCAACAGTTGCGCTGTCGCCATCCACTTGACCATAGCTTTGCTCAAAGGCGAGGGCAGCAGAGAAATGTAAAATTTGTTCACGACCAAAGTGTGCCTTTAAGAAACTCGACATCAATAGGACGCCTTTGGCATGTAAAGAACCACCGAGTTCTACACTACGCTCGATATCTAAAATATCGCCGCCACCTTGATAAACCGAAGCCGTTAAACGTGACGGTAAACCAAATTCAACATCAGCATATTGAATCACAGAGAGGGCGTTAATCTGCCCGAATCGATGACCTTTGGTTTCGATTAACTGTGTACCGCGAGTGAGATCTTGCCAATATAATTCACGTAAGTAGCCTAGACGGTATTTACGATGATCAAGAGCGGTGTTGATATGTGTTTCTGTCACCATTTTATCGCCAGCAAGTGCTGCATGATGATGTGCTTCACGAATCAAATCACCTAAGGTGAGGGCATGTAATGACAAAGAGCTTTGATCTTCAGCTTGACGACTTGAATCAGTTAACAGTGCAGCAAGTGCTGTACGGTCAAACGGCAGAAGTTTGTCTGTTTGCACATAATCAGCAATTAGCTGCATATATGCCTGCTCATTAATGTCATTACGTTGTAATGTATCGGTAAAATCGGCACGAATTTTAAAGACACTGCCAAGTTCAGGTTCGAGTTCTAAAATATCGTAATAAATATCAGGTTCAGCAAGCAGGATCACTTTGATATTTAAATCAATGGCTTCTGGCTCAATCGAAATACTGCCTGTTAGCGTGAGCATGTGTTCAAGTGAAGACAGCTTTAAATGTCCTGATTTTAATGCACGTTTTAGACCTTGCCATGCATAAGGCTGTTCTAAAAGTTGTTCAGCTTCCAAGATGAGGAATCCACCATTGGCCTTATGCAATGCACCAGGACGGATTAACGTAAAGTCTGTGGTGATGGTGCCATTTTGGGTCAGTTGTTCGACATGACCTAGCAAATTGTAATGGGTTGGGAAATCTTCAAAAATAACTGGCGCACCAGCATTTGGTTTGTGTGTGGCGATAATGTTAGCTTGGTAGCGAGATGGCACGCGGTTAAATAGGCCAGGTGTAAAGTCATCTTCTTCTTGCTCAAGCACAAACTCAACATTTTGAATGATGTCATCTGCATATTGCTTCAGATAATCTTCCAAGCCTTCAACCATGCTGAATTTATTTTGAATTACATCAATACGCGGCATGACGACTTGTTTAGCAATTTCACGGTTTAAAACCTGAACTTTATCGCGTGCGTCATCTTCAAGATCACCAAGATGTAGACCAAGGCGTTCAAGTTTTTTATCCATATAACGGACGTTTGACGCAATTTCAGCTCGTTGTTTACTGCTTAGTGCATTGATGTCTTCTTTGGACATTTCTTGGTATTTGTTATCGACCAAATGCACGGGAACGAAACAATGATCATCATCCTGAGAAATCAGTTTAAGATCGAGCTCTTCACCTTCTCGGGTTAATTCAACTAAAGCAAGATGTTGTTCATCACCAGCATGTTGGCGAATCATTTCAATGCGATTGTGATAGGTTTCTGCGGTGAAGCGACGTTCAAGCTGTTTTAATATAGTTTGCCAACTTTGATGTAATAACGTTTGGAATTTTGTCGCTTGACCAGAAGGAAGTTTCAGCGCAATCGGTTCACGCGGAAACTTGAAATTATTGACATACACCCAGTCTGAAGGCGTTGGCATATTTTTAGCGTGTTGTTGTAATAAGCGCTTAATCATGGTGCGCTTACCTAAGCCTGCGGTACCTACAGCAAAAATGTTATAGCCTGAATAGGGTAATGCAATGCCAGCTTCAACCGAAGCTCGGGCACGATCTTGTCCTAAAAAGTCATTAAGTGGTTTGATCCGCTTGGTAGACGTTGGTATTTTTTTGAGTTCAGGTGTATGCGTCAGCTGAAGCGGCTGCAACTGGGTTTTAGTTAAAGTATTCTGTATTTCGGGTTGATCAAAAGCGCTCTTTAGTGTCGTTACTGTTTCTGCTAAGTTTTTTGTGTTGGTTTCATTAATGGTGGTTGATAAAGAAGAGTGAATTTGTTCAAGTCGCTGGGTCACTGTTGAATCCAAAAAACTAAAGAATAGAGATATGTAATTAAGGTATACAGGTTTAATGCCAAAGATCAAGCAACAGCATGCGAAATATCGATAAAATAAAACAATGATTTCATAAATGTTGTTGAAACCGTTGTCATTAAGCGCTTGAATAGCAACATTCGATTTTGACAAAAATAACTGAGTCATGACAACACAAGCTTCAGGATGGAAATCTGCTTTTACTGCATTTTTAGACCGACGTGCGCTGATTATGCTTTTTCTTGGCTTTTCGGCCGGTATCCCAATTTTACTGATCTTTTCCAGTTTATCGCTTTGGTTAGGTGAAGCAGGAATTGATAAAAGTGCAGTGACTTTTTTTAGTTGGGCAGCGCTTGGCTACTCATTTAAGTTTGTTTGGGCGCCATTAATTGATGAGTTGCCTGTGCCATTTTTAACTAAACAACTCGGACGGCGCCGTGCATGGTTGTTGATCGCTCAGGTTCTCATTATCTGTGCAATTTGTATCATGGCATTTTCAGATCCTGCTTTAGGACAAAGCTATATTTACCAAATGGCCGCTGGCGCTGTATTGCTAGGTTTTTCTGCCGCAACGCAAGACATTGTGATTGATGCTTATCGTATTGAGTTGGCAGAAACTGAAATGCAGACCGTTTTAGCTTCGACTTATAATGCAGGTTATCGTATCGGCATGATCGTGGCAGGTGCAGGGGCGTTATTTTTGGCGGCATATTTAGGCACGGCCAAAGGTAACTATATTTATGAAGCTTGGAAATATACTTACCTTGCAATGGCTGCTGTGATGGTTATCGGTATTATCACAACTTTATCGATACGTGAGCCGCAAGTTGACCGTGTACAAAAGCATTATAAACGGACCGACTATTATCGTTTAGTCGCTGTATTCTTTGCTGCGGTGGTTGCCTTTGTCTTGAGTTATATCTATTCAGGTGTAGCGGTTGAAAGCTTGAAAGAGCAGTGGCAAATTTCAGACTCATTCGCCTTGTTCTGTTTAGAGGCTGTACGCTTTATTGGTTCAGCTGTGGTTGCTTTTGGTGTCGGTTCTGTTTTAGTGAAATCGGGTGCTGTAAATAAGCAGATGGCATTTGAAACTTGGGTTAATCCAGTTGCAGATTTCTTTAAGCGTTATGGTCTAAAACTGGCTTTAGTGTTGTTGTTACTTATTGGTTTTTACCGTATTTCCGATATTATCGCCGGCGTCATTTCTAATGTGTTTTATCAAGATTTAAACTTTACCAAAGAGCAGATTGCCGAAGCTGTAAAAGTCTATGGTGTGATATTTAGCTTGGTTGGTGGCTTCCTTGGCGGTTTGCTAGCGCAGCGCATGAACATTATGAAATTGATGTTTGTTGGTGCGATTTTAGCAAGTTCAACAAACTTGATTTTTATCGGTCTGGTCAAATCAGGTCAGCCATTAAGCGATGTCACTGTAAATGTAGCAGGGCAGCAATATACAGCGACGCCGGATGACACGGGAGCTTGGGCAGTTCAAATTCCAAAAGCAGTCTTGGCGGCTGATCAAAATATTCAGGTCAGTGCGGATTATCAGTCTAAGAATCAACATCCAGTACAGGTGAGTTTGCCGTATCTGAATAATTCTTTTTCAAACTCAGCAATGATGTTGCTGCCAGTGACTTCAGATAACACGATTTCAGCTCAAGAGACTGCAAATAGTATCGTGGTCCGTGGACAATACTTGGCAGGCGAGTTAAAAGAAAATCAAAAAATTCAAATTATTCTGGATGCTAAACCATTCGACGCAAAGCTTGATAAAACTGGTGTATTTAGTGCTGCAATTCCAGGGCAAGCGCTCGAAACAGCAAAGCAAAAAACATTAACGGCTCAACTGCTAGAAAATGATGTAGTGAAAAAGAGTGTCGATTTAACATATCAAGTGAATACATCAGCCAATATGGCGGGTGTACTTGGTGTTGATATTCAACCGATTAATTTGGCAAGTGCTGAACAGAATGTGGACATCAAAGGAAAGGTCATTAAGCCTTATAGTTCGCTGTGGTTATATTTCGCGATTATTGTTGATAATTTGGCGTCAGGACTTGCAGGCGCGGCGTTTATCGCATTTTTATCGAGTTTAACCAGTGTTTCTTTCACAGCTGTTCAATATGCTATCTTCAGTTCATTAATGACCTTAACCCCTAAAATTTTAGGCGGTTATTCTGGTACGATTGTGACCAATATCGGTTATCCGAAATTTTTCTTGATGACAACTCTAATTGGTATTCCGATTTTAATTTTAGTGGTTTGGGTCGCCAAACTATTGAAAGAACATGAACAAAAATCCAATTCATAATTCAATTTAAATTAAAAAAGCCCATTCAATCTGGACGGGCTTTTTTATTCTAAGCTTATAAATAGCCTAAGCATATCTGCGGTTTTGGACAAGGATATTTGAAATAAGCAGGTATATGCGTTCTAGACTTAAATTGAACTTTGCTTGTTAAATCCCTATAGTATTCAGACATAATGATAGATTTAGGAAACTCGATTATGCGCATGCTGCATACCATGTTACGTGTAGGCAATTTAGAGCGTTCATTGGCGTTCTATACTGAAGTACTCGGTATGACTTTGCTT
Organism: Acinetobacter sp. YH12098; assembly: GCF_013419235.1. NCBI lineage: Bacteria > Pseudomonadati > Pseudomonadota > Gammaproteobacteria > Moraxellales > Moraxellaceae > Acinetobacter > Acinetobacter sp. YH12098. Next base: position 43,032 of record NZ_VPAO01000027.1, on the reverse strand, counting down.
CGTAAGCGTGATTATGAAGAAGGTCGTTTTACTTTGGCATTTGTGGGCTATGGTGATGAAGAAAATCATACTGTACTCGAATTAACGCATAACTGGGATACAGATAGTTATGAGTTGGGAAATGCGTATGGCCATATCGCTATTGCAGTAGATGATGCCTACAAGGCTTGTGAAGAAATTAAAGCACGTGGCGGAAACGTGGTACGCGAAGCAGGGCCAATGAAAGGTGGTGTGACCGTCATTGCCTTTGTTGAAGATCCAGATGGCTATAAAATTGAGTTGATCCAACAAGACTCAAATGCACGAAATAATTAATCTGCAATTATTCATTTAAAGTCATATGTAATGCTGAATATTCTTATTTATAAATTTTTTTTGCGTTGAGCTCACTATCAACGTTTAAAATAATGAATATATCGGAGAAAAGCTGGCTTTATTTATATGGCCCAGTAAGATGAAATTTACTCAATGGTAAATTTAGCTTATTGGGCATTTTTTTTGCCGATGAGCTTTAAAAGGGAAATTTGTACAGGATGTTGTTATGCTGAAAATGTTGGCTTTGGATCGTTTTACCATTCTACTTTTTGTAATGGTCATACTTGCGACGTTTTTGCCTGTTAGTGGGCAAGCTGCAGAAATCTTTGGCTATATTACAACGGCTGCAATTGCCATTTTATTTTTTCTCCATGGTGCAAAGTTGTCTCGTGAGGCTGTGGTTGAAGGCATTATGCATTGGAAGTTACATGCTTTAGTTTTTGCTTTTACCTTTGCATTATTTCCATTATTGGGTTTAATGGCGAAACCAATTCTCGTGCCGATGTTAGGGCAAGAGTTGTATTGGGGCTTTTTGTTTATGTGCTTTTTACCCTCGACAGTACAGTCTTCTATTGCATTTACTTCGGTAGCACAGGGTAATGTTGCTGGCGCAGTCTGTAGTGCATCATTTTCAAATATTATTGGGATGTTTATTACCCCAGTGATGGTGGCCTATTTTATTCTCGGTCAGTCACAACATAACTACGATCCGACGGCATCTATTATCCAAATTACCCTGTTATTACTGATTCCCTTCATTTTAGGGCAGCTCCTCCGTCCTTGGGTGTTTCCTTATATGAAGAAAATGCCAAAAATTGTGAAGGTATTTGATCAGGGCTCAATTTTGATGGTGGTCTATGGCGCATTCAGCAGTGCGGTGGTGGCAGGGCTATGGCATCATGTGAGTGGTATGACTTTATTCCTGTTGATTGTGGCGTGCTCTGTCTTGTTAACAATCATTATGTTATTGGCGCTATATGTACCACGTTGGTTGGGCTTTAGCCGAGCTGATCAAAAGACGATTTTCTTTTGTGGTTCTAAAAAAACCTTGGCGAGCGGCGTGCCCATGGCACAAATTTTATTTATTGGGCAGCCGATGGGGATGATAGTTTTACCGATTATGATCTTTCACCAAATTCAGTTGATGGTCTGTGGTGTGATTGCCAACCTTTGGGCAAAACAAAGCCGTGGGCAAGAATAGGGCGAGATGAATAGGTCCTTTTAAAATACCTTATATAGATGAAAAAAAATCATGAAAATTAAAAAAGGCATCTTCATTTTATTCTTGGGTATGAACACAGTCGTTCATGCTCAAGAGGATTTATCCGTAAATACTAACCGTGATGTCATTGAAAAAATGCCGCTCATCAGCCTACAGCCCATGCTAGATTTTTGTCGTGATCGACAACCACAGATGAATACGGAATTAGATCAGGCTTATCAAGCTGCAAAGCTAAAATTAATTGCTGCGGTTCAGGCTGTCCGTTTTAATGGTGTAGAGCCATTAAAGGCAAAAGATGTTGATTTGCCAGTCGATGTACAATTTAAACAGCAGCTTCAAAGTATGTTAGAGGGCATGAGCAGATCATTACAGTCAGTAAATGCAGCGTCGTTTTGTTCTGCATTTATTGAAAGATTAAACCATTTTGATCAAGCCCAATTTCAGCGTACAGTCGAATTACAATATCAGAAATATTTAGAGCAAGCTCAACCTAAAGAGTAGAGCGATTCAGCCTTGAATATCTATTTATTAACATTAAAAAATCAGCTATAATTTGCCCCAACTTGTTGTGCTTAGCTCTGGCGGTATCCGTCTCGGTGGGCCAAAAGAATGGTCTGTTATGGTGTTGGTCTGCTTTTTTAAGCCTTCCTTGTAGTGATGCAAGAGTGATCAATTGCGATGACAGCTAAACCTTCTTAAATCTTAGGAGTAATCGACGATGCGCGCCGATATTCACCCAAAATATGAAACTTTAGTTGCTACATGTTCATGCGGTAACGTAATTGAAACTCGTTCAGCTCTTGGTAAAGAAACTATTTACCTAGACGTATGTTCTGCTTGCCACCCATTCTACACTGGTAAACAGAAAAGCGTTGACACTGGCGGTCGTATCGACAAATTCAAACAACGTTTTGCTGGTATGTCACGTTCTATCAAACGTTAATATCCAAAACGAAAAAACGGGCTTTATGCCCGTTTTTTTTGTGCCGATAAAAAGATAAACCTTAAATCGGTAATGTTCAGAACCTTATTGGTCCTGAACATCGATGAGATGGTCGAGTTTCTTCTGGAAATAATCACCTTGAATAAAACGAGCTTCTACATTCCAAGCATTGGCAAACAGTGTCATGTCATTTAATTCACGTAGCATGATTTCAACAGTTTTGATTTCATGATAAGTGGTAATTTTTTCTTGCAGCTCTTGGCATGACTTGTCGTTTGCAAGCATTTGGGTCAAGCTTGAATCTAGTGTTAAGCAGTGAACATCCATTTGACGTAATAATGATTCACTAAACATCGAATGACCAAAATTACGTAAAGCCAGTTCGGCACCATTTTTACGAAGTTCAACAAATGCTTTTTGAGCGGCATCAATATTGAGCTGAATGTCTTCTTCTGCAAATTGTAAAATCAGTGGATTCTTCAATTTACTACGAATAATCGTAATGAGTTTTGAAATAAACTCAGGGAAGGTGCGGTCGTTATATAGCACTTCCTTGTTGAGGTTAACGATTAATTTAGCTTCAGGGAACTGAGTAATAAAGTTGTGTAGCTGTTTACACGATTCAACCAAGATCCAACGATCCAATTTAATGGATAGCTCTGAGTCTTCAGCCAATTCACGTAGTTGGGCGATATCTTTCCATTTATTTTCAAAAATAAAGCCGCTGGTTACTTCATAAGTATAAAGATGTGAATCTTCTTTATCATACAGTTGCTGATATTTAAGATGAATTTCACCGCGTTCTAAGCAGTTGCGAAGGGCCTTGATAACAGGAGCTTCATCACTAACGACAATCGGCGCAATTTGTGCTTCTGCTGTACCGAAATCCAAACTTGGTATGTCAATTTCTAATGGAATCGTTAAGTCGATTTCAGGTGCTTGTTGGTTGGTTGGTAGCGCAGTATTAAAGGCTTTCGTAATAAAGGTATCAAAATGTGCTTCATCACGAATATCGCTGTCTAAAACACTGTATCCTATGCGTAAATTTAATGGATAAGTTTCATTGTTTACACTGAGTAATTGAGGTTTGCTCAGGGTGTTAAGACCAATCAACTTAGAATCAAGTTTGAGCTGATTATCCGCTTGGAATAAGGCAACGATTGCACCATTATCTAAACTAAATAATGGAGCATGAGTCTGATCTTTCAAGAAGTCTTTAATATTGGTGAAATAGCTCTTATAAGTATTCCAATCTTTTTGAAAAATCGCATCTGAGCAAGAAGCCAACGTAAATAGCACTAATGCATTTACATTGGCAGGTTGTTGGCCGATGGTACGGTTGATTTGTTGAAAAGCTTTTGGTTTTTGTGGGCTGGCTTCAACTGGCGCGGTGCTTACAGCATTGCTGCTTTGACTGCCAATTTCAATTGCGAGCTGTAAAGCATCTTCTTCAGCCGCGGCAATAAAGTCGAGTTTTAGTGGGTTTTGCCCAGCTACTGCGATATTTTGTGAATCAAGATCAAAACGTCCTAAGTCGAGCTGTCCTTGGCTGATTTTTTTAAAGCGTTGTTTAAAGTCATTGAGGTCAGAAGGTTGTAATAGATCGAGCAGGGGCAGCCCGATTACATCGTCTTCATTTTTTAGACCAAATAAAGTGAGATATTCAGCATTGGCTTGAATATGAATACCTTCTTGAATCACGGCAACCGCTTTACGACTATCTTCAACTAAAGACTGAGTTTGGATTTGAGCTGTTTCGAGCTCTTCCATTAAATGCTGTTGAGATTGTTGTAGGCGACTAAAGGATAAAGCACGGATTAAACCAAAATAGAAACTTTCAGGTTCAGCAATATCGACGATGTCATAAATCCCTTTTTTGACTAAACTTGCATATTGTTCTGCTTGATAGTCTTCGGGTTTAAGTAAAATAATCGGTAAATTCGGTTGGCTCGATAGTTGAACTAAACTTAAAGCTTGTTCATATTTTAAATCATAAGCACGTCCAAAAATGATCAAGTCCCAATTGAGATTCAGCTGTTTTTCGAAATTTTGTAAATCATCAAGTAATATGGCATGAACTTGATGTTCGCTGTCTGTCAATAAATCACGTATCTGGTTAAAACGTATTTGATTATCATCAATAATGAGTAATCGAGTTTCCGTACGTTTTAGTTTTTTGGATAGTAATGGATTTCTCACTTTAATGCTTCCCATAAGTCGTTATTTTTGATCTCATTGCTCTGTTTCGCAATATAGTCTTTAACGACATTTTCTTGCTCTTCATTCAATAATTCATATTCAAAGCGAATAAAGCTTTGCGTCACCAACTGCGCTTTGGTGAGGTAGACTTTGATGTCTTCTTTGCCTAAGCGAAGGTGGATCGTTTGTTTCTCTCGGAAGAGATTTGCCCCAGGTAAAATTAAGGTCGTAGACACCTGATCTAGTTGTGTGGTCTGAACCAATAAAGCAGGTTGATGATTTGTTGTATTGCGGTCGGTACGAATATGGGCTGAACATGGATACAAATCTTGAGCCAGCACTTCGAGACCCAATTCCAAACTTTTTTCAGTCGATTGTTTGATCCAACGAACAACACCTCCACGCCATTGGCTTTGAGCATTTTCTTGGATCAAAATAAATTCGCCGGTTTTTAAATTGGCAGGGGTAGGGCCAGTCCATTTAATGCGATAACCATTCACACTAATATCTAAAACGTCAGCGGTATGAATCTGTTTTGCTTCACGATCTAGCGCTTTCGCATTGGTCATGCCCGTTGGCATATTTGAATCATGCGAATTGACAAAAGACGCTTCATTGTGGAATTGATAATTACCTTCTAAATCTAAAGTTTCATGGAAGTTTTTACCTTTAGAGAGATAGAAATGCGCCACCATTAAGCTAAAGCAAATATTGATTTGCGCAGAATATTCATAACGTTCATGACGACGTTCAGTGTTGTTGGTCAAAATATTATGAATATGGAAATACAGCGCAGGGGTTAAGAATAGCTTTTCATTTTTAGAAAGGAAATTGGCATTCTTAGTTTGCGTTTCGGTCAAATGATCGAGCAAGTTTTGCGTTGAAATGTACACATTGGCTTGATACGACCGATCTTGTTTAGAGTTATAAATCGGTGGATGATCTTTTTTCGTGTCTACAATATAGCGTGAAAGCGTGGTTTCTTTCGGTAGGATTTGAACCAATTTTACCCAGTCAAAGCTACATAAATACAAGCCTTGGATTTCAGCAGGGCGGATCTGATGATTATTGAAAATATCTAATAAGATCAATTGTGCATAAGCTTGGGCAATATTTGCAATTTGATGCTGAGTACCCAGTAACTGATTGACATTACTTTGATAGAAATTGTGTTCAATGGCACATTCAATCAGTTGATGTGCCGCAATCCATTGACCCGCCGTCGGTGTGGCATACAACATGTGTTGTTGATACAACAACAGTGTCAGTTGTTGCAACGCATAGTAGATTGATGCAATTCTAGCGGTTTGTAAGCTTTTTTTATGGCCGAATGAAAAGATCGAAAACTTTTGTTGATTAAGCTGCTGATTACATCGCTTGGCAATATCAATATAGATTTTGGCAAAGTGACTGCGTAAAAGCATAGCTAATTCAATGATTTGGTCATTACGATCCGTCGTAATTAGGCTTTGATTGGTAAAGTGCTTTTCTAAACTGGTAAGCACACTTTCCATAGTCGGATGTAAAATTTGAACCAAATCAAAACGTAACATCTCTTGGCATTTCAGCTCGGAGATTTCAAGTAAGGCATTGAATAAAGCTTTAGATGAGGTACCCAATTGTAAAATTGAAATACCGTTTAACCACTCTTGTAGACCTTTAGCATTGGTCGGACAAAAGCTTAGTTTATCCAGCTTTAATTCAGTCGGATTGTAAAACGTATCTGAAGTATGCGTGGTCATCTTTATTATTTAACTCAAAAAGTTGAAGCCCCAAAAAGCGGTGTCTTGTTTTTTTCGCCCGCTATTTCCCGTACAAGTTTAGGAACCAAATAACCTGGTAGGTTCTCTAAAACTTTTTTATAAATTAAATCAATATCCTGAGCTGGTGTATCAAAATGATGAGCACCTTTTACTTTATCCAGAACATGTAAATAATATGGCATTACACCTGCGTCGAATAAGCGGTAACTTAAATCGACCAATACATCTGCAGAATCATTAACCCCTTTTAATAAGACTGCTTGGTTCAGCACGGTGATTCCTTGTTTGACAAGCTGTTGAAGCTGGCTACACGTGAAGTCATCTAGCTCTGATGCATGATTTGAGTGTACCACTAGAATAATGCGTAGCCTACTGTTTTTTAAAATAGAAACCAGCTCTTCATCGACACGGTTGGGGATTACGATAGGAACTCGTGAATGAATTCTCAAAAATTTAATTTGTGGCAAAGTCGATAAACGTTCAATCCACACTTGAAGTTTACGATTTGATAGTGTGAGCGGGTCTCCACCACTTAAAATCACTTCATTAATATCGGGTTGTTGTTCGATATATTGTTTAATGTTTGCCCAATCGTCATTTTTAGGCAGGTTTTCTTGGTAGGGAAAATGTCGGCGGAAACAATAACGGCAATGGACCGCGCAGGCGCCGGTTAAAGTCAGTAAAAAACGAGACTTGTACTTATGTAATACACCAGGCTGTTGGTTGGCTTGTTCTTCACCTAATGGGTCAGTGACAAAACCAGTGTGTTCTTCAAGTTCCAAATGATGCGGTAGGACTTGGAGTAAAAGCGGATCGAGCGGATTACCTTTTTGCATTTTTTCGACAAAAGCGCGCGGCACGCGTAGGCGAAACTCATCTGCTGCGAACTGAGCACCTGATAATAACTGATCATGCGAAAGTTCTAATACATCGAGTAATTCTTGAGGATTTGTAATCAAATCACTCAATTGAGTTTGCCAGTTTTGCTCTTGAAATAAATAGTTTATCATGCCGATTGTTTAAAAAATGCAGAAAGGTGAGTAGGGAATATTGCTGAAATTAATGCGTCGAACTTTGATGTTTAAGCTGAAAAAATTCCGATAAAGCTTAGAACGGATGAAGCCTACGAAACATTTATTAAGTTTCAGTAAACAGCAATTTTACCTGTTTGTGGGCATTGTATAAACAAAGTTCTTTAATGTCTGAGTGTAAGTTAAGCAGCTTGACCCCTTTAATGGGGATTTTTTCGTTGCGACATGGTGCATTGGTCATTTAGAATACGCAATATCACATTAATGTGCATGTGGCAGCCAATGTTACAGTCAGTACTTGCTAAATGACATGTTACAGCCCATAGCATCTATAGATTAAAGTTAGTAAGTTTGGAGTGAGCCAGTCATGGCCTATTATTCTACGAATGATTTCAAGTCAGGCCTTAAGGTCATGCTTGACGGTAACCCATGTTCAATCATGGAAAACGAATACGTAAAACCAGGTAAAGGCCAAGCTTTTAACCGCGTAAAATTACGTAACCTTAAAACTGGTAAAGTTTTAGAAAAAACTTTCAAATCTGGTGATTCACTAGAAGCTGCTGACATCCAAGAAGTTGAAATGAACTACTTGTATAACGATGGTGAAATGTGGAACTTCATGGACCCAGAATCTTTCGAACAAATCGCTGCTGATAAAGTTGCTATGGGCGACGCGGCTAAATGGTTGAAAGATGACTCAAATGAACTTTGCACAATCATGCTTTGGAACGGTGTTCCTTTAACTGTGAGCGCGCCAAACTTCGTTGTATTAAAAATCGTTGAAACTGATCCAGGTGTACGTGGTGATACTTCAGGCGGTGGCGGTAAACCTGCTAAGCTTGAAACTGGTGCAGTAGTACGTGTTCCATTATTCGTACAGCAAGAAGAAAGCGTTCGTGTAGACACCCGTACTGGTGACTATTTAGAACGTGCATAATGGTTTAAAAATAGACTATTATCGAAAGGGATGAAGTGATTCATCCCTTTTTTTATACCTATTGGTTTAAATTTTTATGCCAAAGTATTAGATGAAAAAGCCCATAACAGGAGTAGAGTTTCAAGGGAAGAAACAGCAGTACCTCGAACAAGAAAAATCAAGCTGATTTATTTCAACATTTATGAGGGATTGAGATGGAAACCATTCAACCGAAGTCAGGAATGGCTTCAAAGATTATCTGGCTGTTTGTAGCCATTCTAGGTGCCGTTTCATTCGGTATACTAGCACTCAGTCGAGGCGAGCATGTCAATGCAGTTTGGCTGATCCTTGCAGCAATCTGTGTGTATAGCATTGCGTATCGTTTTTATAGTTTATTTATTGCCAATAAAGTCTTTGAACTGAATGAGCGACGTTTAACGCCTGCCCATCGCTTAGCTGACGGTTTGGATTATGTGCCAACCAATAAAAGCGTTCTATTTGGTCACCACTTTGCCGCGATTGCAGGTGCAGGCCCATTAGTCGGTCCGATCCTTGCTGCACAAATGGGCTATTTGCCGGGAACAATTTGGCTCTTGGTGGGTGTTGTTCTCGCCGGTGCGGTTCAAGACTTTTTAGTCTTATTCATCTCGACTCGTCGTGATGGGCGTTCACTCGGTGAAATGGCAAAACAAGAACTGGGTTCTTTTGCCGGAATCATCGTGATGCTTGGTGCACTTGGCGTGATGATCATCATTCTAGCGGTGCTTGCATTGGTTGTTGTCAAAGCATTAACCAACAGTCCGTGGGGTGTTTTCAGTATCGCTGCAACGGTACCGATTGCGATTTTCATGGGTATCTACATGCGCTTTATCCGTCCGGGTAAAATTGCAGAAGTGTCGATCATTGGTTTTGTACTCATGATGGCAGGGATTATCTATGGTGGCGACATTGCACAGCATCCTTATTGGGGTCCATTCTTTACACTTTCAGGTACTGAACTAACTTGGTGGTTGATTGGTTATGGTTTCGTGGCATCAGTATTACCTGTTTGGTTACTGCTTGCACCACGTGATTACCTATCTACTTTCTTGAAAATTGGTGTTATTGCAGGTTTGGCAATCGGGATCATGTTTGCATTGCCTGAAATGAAAATGCCGGCAGTAACGCATTTTATTGATGGTACAGGTCCTGTATTTGCAGGTTCAATGTTCCCATTCTTATTTATTACCATTGCCTGTGGTGCTATTTCAGGTTTCCATGCGCTCGTTTCTTCAGGAACGACACCGAAGCTTGTGAATAATGAAAAAGATATTCGTATGATCGGTTATGGCGGCATGTTGATGGAATCTTTTGTTGCGATCATGGCATTGGTCTGTGCAACGATTCTAGAGCCTGGTGTGTATTTTGCGATTAATGCACCAGCAGCGGTGATTGGTACAACGGTTGAATCTGCTGCGGAAGCAGTACGTACATTAGGCTTCGTGGTAACACCTGAAGCATTGACCTTACTTGCACAAGAAGTGGGTGAAAACTCGATTCTGTCTCGTACAGGTGGTGCGCCAACATTTGCGATTGGTATGGCTCACATTATTACGGAAATTTTCAATAACCGTTCAATGATGGCGTTCTGGTATCACTTTGCGATTCTATTCGAAGCACTCTTCATTTTAACTGCTGTGGATGCAGGTACGCGTGCATGTCGTTTCATGGTGCAAGATACAGTGGGTATCGTGGTTCCTGCGGTTAAAAACTCACATAATTTCTTTGGAAATCTGTTAGGTACAGCGGTAGCTGTTGCAGGTTGGGGCTTCTTCGTTTACCAAGGTGTGGTTGATCCACTCGGCGGTATTAATAGCTTATGGCCGCTATTTGGTATTGGTAACCAAATTCTTGCTGCGATGGCATTGATCTTGGGTACAGTGATTTTATTCAAGATGAAAAAACAAAAGTATGTTTGGGTGACAATTATCCCAACTGTATTCTTGTTTATTACTTCTATGACCGCTGGTTGGCAGAAGATTTTCCACGAAAATCCAAAGATTGGTTTCTTGGCGCAAGCAGATCGTTTTAATGCAGCCATTGCGAAGAATGAATTGTTGGCACCTGCGAAAACCATGGCTGAAATGCATACGGTTGCATTGTCGAATCAAATCAATGCCGGTCTTTGTGCATTCTTTATGATCGTGGCATTTGTGATGTTATTTGCAGCGATTGGTGTGGTGCGTCGTGCCTTGGCAAATCCAAATCCATCGGTGAATGAAGCAGAAGCGATTTACCGTGACCCAGCTGAAATTAATCCGTCGAATTCAGCACATTAATAGGGGAATATGAATGAACCTGAAGTTTGCAAAAAGTGGAAAAACGGTGATTTATAAAATCATTAAAATGACCATTATGTCGCAGAAGGATTTAATTCTGAACCCGAAAAATTGGTCACGTATTGCGAAGTTGTGGCAACGTTTACAGCAAAGCTTCCGCCTGATGGTGGGTGTGCCAGATTACCAAAACTATTTGGAACATATGGCAAAACATCATCCTGATTTGGAAGCGATGGATGCAAAAACATTTTATCGTCACTGTGTAGATGCACGTTATCCATCAGCTGGTGGTGACATGAAGAAGTGTCCTTGCTAATGCTTTGACTCGAGCTAAAAATCTAAGAAAAAAAGCGTTCTTCGGGACGCTTTTTTTTATTGCTGAATTTTGATCAGTCGAAGCGAAAAAAACGCTTTTGTATACCCAATAAATATCAAGCGTATGTATTTAAAGTATTGAACTGGGTATAGATTGGAGATAAACACTGTATTTTTAAATAAAACCCTGTATGTTAATCATTCATTTAACTTTTTTATTGGGGAATAAAAGGTGTTTTGGGGATCAGAGAAAAGCCAACAAAATAATACATCAACGCTTTTAAGTGAGCAGAGCCTTGCGCCTTTTTACCCGAAAATAAATACATTCCTCGAACAAATTAACCAAATTATTTTGGATAAAAATCAGCAAACCAAATTGGCTTTAGCTTGTCTATTGGCAGGCGGGCATGTGCTATTTGAAGACTTACCTGGTTTAGGAAAAACGACATTATCTAGCGCCTTGTCACATTTGGCGGGATTAAAGTTTCAACGGATTCAATTTACCAATGACATGCTGGCCAGCGATGTGATTGGGGTAAATATGTTTAATCAAAAAGAACATCATTTTGAGTTTAAATCTGGGCCGATTTTTACCCAAATTTTATTGGCAGATGAAATCAACCGTTGTAGTCCAAAGACCCAAAGTGCTTTATTGGAAGCGATGGAAGAGGGCTATGTGACGGTCGACGGTGTGCGATATGCTTTGCCTCAACCATTTTGGGTGATTGCGACACAAAACCCTTTATTTCAAAGTGGTACTTATGCCTTACCTGAGTCCCAGTTGGACCGGTTTTTAATGCGTTTGTCTTTAGGTTATCCATCGCGTCAGGCAGAGAAATTATTGCTCCAACAAACTTCACGCCATGATCTGATTGCGGCATTAGCACATATCTTTAATGAAGCAGAAATTTTACAACTACAAGGGTTTGTCGAGCAGATACATCTGAGTGATCGTTTAATGGATTACATTTTGGATCTTGCTGCTGAGACACGTAAGGGGAGACATGGTCTTTCTACTCGTGGTGTTTTAGCCTTAAAGAAAGCTGCGCAAGCCTATGCGCTGATTGAGCAGCGAAATTATGTGAATCCTGACGATGTACAAGCCGTTTTTACAGCTGTGGTATCTCATCGAATTGGGTTGTCAGATCTTGAAGCCTTTAAGCTTTTAGAACAAGTTTCGATCCAATAAAGGAGTTGAACCTTGGCTTCAATGTGGCAGCAATGGATTGAACGTCGATTTAAAATCGATCAGCACAAGCAGCTGACTCAAAAAGATGTCTTGATCTTTATCTATCAGCAAGGCTACTTGTATTTGGTATTAATTTTCATCACTTTTATTGCAGGTGTGAATTATGCCAATAATTTGATTTTAGGCTTTTGCTTTTTAATTAGCGCCGTATTGTGTATTAGTTTCTATATTACTTTTAAACAGCTTCATGCGTTGCAGATTCAAATAAATGTTGTTGATATCCCGCAAGCTGGGGAATTACTTTCGGTCGAAATTTATTTTAAACAAGAGGTTGAACAGGCGCGATATTTGTGGATTAAAACAGAAAATCAGCTACATAAATTACTGTTCAATACACAACAGCAATGCTTTCAATTAAATTTTACAACCAGCCAACGCGGTGTTTTTCAGATTCCGCCAATACAAATTTATAGTGTTTATCCTTTTGGTTTAGTTCGGGCCTGGACGTATTTGTATGCACAACACCCCGCGTGGGTTGCGCCACAAGCCAGTTTGCATTCCGTGGAAAATAAGCAACAACAGCAAAATTTTGAACCTGATCTTGATGAATTTCGCGAATTACGGAGTTTTCAGACGGGGGATTCACTTCATGCGGTGTCATGGAAACAAGCAGCACGAGGACAAGGCTTGTATGTCAAAGTTTTTGAGCAATATGAAGATCTAAAGAAATTGGAGATTCATTATCACCATATGCCAGCTCAAAGTCATGAAGAAAAACTTAGCCTCATGATGGGTTTGGTCGAGCAGGCTGAAAAAAATCACGATCAATATGCACTGTATTTACCTAATGCTGAGTTAGCATCAGGTACTGGAAAACTGCATTATTCCGAAGCAAAACGGTTATTGGCGCAGGCTTAAGAGATGATTGAAAATACCATACGCCGCTCAATATTACTCACTTTAGCATTGGTGCTCATTGCACAAATGCTTTATATCCCTGTGGCGACATCATTAGTATTTTTAGTTATTTGGCTTATTTTATTACTCAATACCCGCGCCAGTAAAAAACCATTTTCTAAAATTTTAACCTATGTGCTGACATTGACAGCATTATTTAGCATTTATATAAGCCATAAAACCTTTATTGGTGTTGATGCAGGGGTTGCAGTACTCAGTACATTTTTATTTGCTAAATCTTTAGAAACAAAAACACGTCGTGATGTAATTATTTTATTTAACTTTGCGATGTTTGTGATTGCCAGTAGCTTTTTGTTTAGCCAGTCTTTTGCCATGGCATTGGTTATTTTATTGGCGTTGTTGAGCTGCTTTATTGGATTATATCGTTTACAGACCGTTGGTTTTAGCCAAAACTCAGGCGGTGAAATACAGGCGATTAAACAAGATATTGGGCATGTGGGTAAATTTATTGCCTTAGCTGTTCCATTCTTTATCTTGCTGTTTCTCTTTTTTCCACGCCTGCCGCCGCTATGGCATATTCCTATTCCTGAAAATAAAGCCACAACGGGAATCAGTGACAACATGTCTCCGGGCGATATTGCTGAGTTATCACAGTCGAGTAGTTTGGCTTTTCGTATAATTGGTGATATTCAAGCCTTGCCAACACGTACAGAGCTGTATTGGCGGGCGATGGCATTAGATGAATATGATGGTTCTAAATGGACTAGTCATTTTTTTAACCAGAACGTTATACAGCTGAATCCAGCTGATTTAAAACCCAAGCGGACATTGAATTATCAATATTTGGCTGCCGACCCAAGTGTGATGTGGATTATGTCGTTGGAGCAATCCGTTCCCAATGAAGCACGTTTTGCATTAGGTCAAGATGGTCGAATTACACCCTACCGATTAACAGCACGTACAGAGCCGATTCAACTGAAATGGTTAGGAAGTGCAGAACCTCCTCAAATAAAAAATGTAGCTTTACTTGAAAAATTAAACACTCGCTATGTTGAAAACTTGGATGTTCAATCACAACAATTGGCCCAAACTTTATGGCAGCGAAGTCGTCAAAATCCTGAGCGTTATATTGCCGAAGTTTTGCAATGGTATAAACAAAATCGCTTTGCATATACCTTAAGCCCAGGTGTATTGGGGCAAAATCGGATAGATGATTTTTTATTTGGATCAAGAAAGGGGTTTTGCGAACATTTTGCATCGAGTTTTGCAATGTTGATGCGCTATGTGGGTGTTCCATCGCGTATTGTTGTGGGATATCAAGGTGGTCAATTAGCACCAGATGGAAAAAGTTGGGAGGTTCGTCAGCTCGATGCACATGCGTGGACAGAGGTTTATGTCAATCAACATTGGCGTCGAATTGATCCTACAGCCATGATCGCACCTCAGCGTATCGATGGTGGGATGCAGGATTATATGGAACAAGATCGGACAATTTTTGGGAGACAGCAGTCGACTTGGGCCTATCAACAATTTTCGATGTTGAAAAAAGTCCGTGTATGGAGTGATTATGCGAGTTACCAATGGCAGAGTAAAGTAGTGGGTTACAATGCAGAATCACAGCAACAATGGTTTAAAAAGCTCGGTACAAATTCTGCTTATGCAGGTGTTTTAATTCTTATTTTGAGTATTGGTGGCATTGTAGCATTATATTTTATATGGATTTTGTGGAAAAAAAGAAAAAGCCTAAGCTCTCTTGAAAGAGAAATTGCCAAGTTTGCTAAGAATTTACCCTTGAGCCAGCAAAAAGTGGCTTCTGAAAGTTTTCGGCATTGGTTACAACGTTTGGCTGAAAATGTACCTGAACAGGAAAGGGCGGCATTTGAACAAGTTATTACGTTATTTGAGCAGGAAATTTATGTAGGTACCGCGCTAAGTTCTCATGATATTCAATATTTTAAGGCTTTGCTTAAAACTTGTACGCAAAGTTTAAAAAAGTCAGAAAAGGGCTTGTCATAAAAAATAAAAATGAATATGATTCTACGCATTCTAGGTTTATAGCTCAGTTGGTTAGAGCGCTACGTTGACATCGTAGAGGTCACCAGTTCGAATCTGGTTAAACCTACCAAATTCAAAAAGCAGAATCAAAATGATTCTGCTTTTTTTTATCTGAAATTATTAGGGTCTGTTGACATTTACTGTTCATAATTAACCCTATAAAGGTAGCCATAAAAATATACAGGCTAAAGCAACAGAACTTTGATAATTCCTTTTGAGCTTGTCATATCGAGTAGCTATTCCTCTAAATTGCTTTAATCTACAAAACATATTTTCAACTAAATGCCTGATTTTATATAAATACCAGTCCATATGGTCATTGTTCGATTGGCTATTCGTTTTCCTTGGTATATTCGCTACTTCTTTGGCTCATATTTCTGCGTTTATGACTATATAGCAGTGCTTTATACAATGTATGCTATAGCGGATTATTTGAAACAAAAAAGCCGCATTCTATGCGGCTCTTAATTGAACAAATAAATTATGCATCTTCAGTTTCTAAAATTTCGAAGTCATGGGTAATTTCTACACCACCATCCATCAGCATTTTACTAGCAGAACAGTATTTTTCAGCAGAAAGTTCAACCGCTTTTGCAACTTGCTTTTCCTTCACGCCATGACCAGTGACTACAAAGTGCAAATGAATTTTAGTGAATACAGCAGGAATAGTGTCGGCACGTTCTGCATTTAATTCACAACGAACATCGGTAATGTCTTGGCGTGCTTTCTTTAAAATCGTCACAATATCGAAAGATGCACAACCACCAAGTCCTGTTAAAATCAGTTCCATTGGGCGCGGACCACGGTTTTCACCGCCATATTCTTGTGATCCATCCATCATAACAGTGTGACCACTTTGAGTTTTTGCTTCAAAAGCAACATTCTCTAGCCAATGAACACTAGTTTGCATTGCAAGTCCCTAAAAAAAGCTATAAATTTACGCAGTACCTGTACACTAACATAAATTGAGTTGATAAGGAATTTCAACTCTTACGTGTGACAAGTTCACTTTAGGTCTTGTGCGATCTATAAATTATCCATATTCGGAAACTGTTAGCATGACTTCAAACTTTTCACAACTTAGCACAGATGCGCTATCTCCGGGGCAGTTACCTGAGTCGGTGAAGGCATTATTAAAACGTGCATATATTAATCGTTACCCAAAACGTACAACAATCATTGATGCGGGCTCAGAATCTAAATCTTTGTATTTAATTCTTAAGGGTTCAGTATCTATCATTTTACGCGAAGATGATGAGCGTGAAATTGTGGTTGCGTACTTAAATGCGGGTGACTTTTTTGGGGAAATGGGTCTATTCGAAGCAAATGCACAGCGTACTGCAGAAGTGCGTACGCGAGATGTATGTGAAATTGCTGAGATTACCTATGAAAACTTTCATGAATTAAGTAAACAATACCCAGACTTAAGTTATGCGGTATTTGCACAGCTTGTACGCCGTCTTAAAAATACGACGCGTAAAGTAACTGACCTTGCGTTTATTGACGTGTCAGGTCGAATTGCACGTTGCTTAATTGATTTATCTTCACAACCTGAAGCAATGATTTTGCCGAATGGTCGTCAGATTCGTATTACTCGTCAAGAGATTGGTCGTATCGTGGGTTGTTCCCGTGAAATGGTTGGTCGTGTTCTAAAAACACTTGAAGAGCAAGGCATGATTGAAACTGATGGTAAAGCGATTCTAATTTTTGATGCATCGCTTGAAGATAAAAGTCAATTGGCTTCTGACGAATTTGACGACGAAGAATAATCATTCTTCCGAATCTAAAAAAGCAAACTCAGGGGTTTGCTTTTTTTATGTCAATTCATTTCTCACCATTATAGCTGAACAAGCCTTTCTCACATTTTTTGACAAATAAACAGAAAATTATGATTTAAACAAAGCCGATATCTTAGGTAAGCTACTTCGTGACTTATATATTGATATTTAAAATAAAGAGGGAATTTACGGCATGCAATTTAAACCATTGGCCCATACTGGCATTTTAGTTCCAGAAATTTGTTTAGGCACTATGACGTTTGGTGAACAAAACACCCAAGCAGAAGCTTTCGAGCAACTGGATTATGCTTTAGAGCGTGGTCTTAA
Source organism: Acinetobacter sp. YH12098 (assembly GCF_013419235.1). Lineage (NCBI taxonomy): Bacteria > Pseudomonadati > Pseudomonadota > Gammaproteobacteria > Moraxellales > Moraxellaceae > Acinetobacter > Acinetobacter sp. YH12098. Next base: position 25,743 of record NZ_VPAO01000027.1, on the reverse strand, counting down.
CTTTTGGGATACTGCAGAAATGTATCCTGTCCCACCGAAACCTGAAACCCAAGGTTCAACTGAAACTATTATTGGTAACTGGATTGCAGCTCGCGGTGGACGTGATAAATTAATCTTAGCTTCAAAAATTGCAGGGCCGTCACAAGGCGGTAGTCATATTCGTGACGGGCAAACTAAATTTATTGCTTCGGAAATTGAGTCTGCACTGGATCATTCTCTTCAGCGCTTACAAACAGATTATCTTGACTTATACCAGTTGCATTGGCCGCAACGTCCAACCAACTTTTTCGGTAAATTGGGTTATGGCAATGCCGAAGCAAACAGTACGCAAACTATTACCAATTTAGAAGAAACATTAGTTGCTTTAAGTCATGAGGTGAAAAAAGGTCGAATTCGCTCAATTGGACTATCTAATGAAACGCCATGGGGAACGTTGAAATTCCTACAACTTGCAGAAAAGCATGGTTTAGAAAAAATTGTCAGTGTGCAAAATCCATATAGTTTGTTGAATCGTACTTATGAAATCGGTTTATCTGAAATTGCACACTACGAAGGCGTGGGCTTATTGGCATATTCACCTTTAGCATTTGGTTATCTAACAGGTAAATTCCGTCATGGTGCACGTCCTGCCAATGCTCGAGTGACACTATTTTCACGCTTCAGCCGCTATTCAAATGCGGAGAGTGAATGGGCAACAGAACAATATGCACAATTGGCTGAACAGCATGGTTTAACGTTGACACAGTTAGCACTAGCATTTATTAAGCAGCAATTTTTTGTCACCAGTACAATTATTGGTGCGACAAATCTAGATCAGTTGAAAGAAAATATTGATGCTTTTGAGGTGAATTTATCAGAAGACATTATAAAAGGGATTGAAGATATTCATCGCCAACAGCCAAATCCTGCACCTTAAGTTGAATCTTTTGTTGGATTAAGCAGAAGCCTACATGTAAATGTGGGCTTTTTTGACATTTTTATTATTTAAGCAAATGGAAAATCATTGAATTTTATTGTCAGAAAGTCATTTGAGTTGACAAGAAAATTGCCTAAAAATACATATGTATTTAAATAACATAATAAAGTACTAAATTCTTCAATAAATGACTTGAAAAGTATTCTATTTATACCAATATTATAATTGAGATTTATCTTTATCTTAAAATTAACTCATTGAAAAATATTTAAAAAATGTATTTGAAATTTTAAATATGACTCCCATATATGCTTCAAGTACAGAATTTGTTGTGAGGTATAACAAGAATGCGATTTGAAAAATTCACAAACCGTTTGCAGCAAGCATTATCCGATGCACAATCATTAGCAATGGGGAAAGACCATACAGCCATTGAAGGAATCCATATTCTTTCGACATTGCTTGAAGAGCCTTCGAACCAAAGCTTGTTACAACAGGCAGGTGCTAATCTTCCTGAGTTAAAAACCAAGCTTCAGCAAGCCCTACAGGATACTGCCACCATTGCGACGCCGACAGGGGACATCAACCTAAATCCTGAAGCAGTCAAAGCGCTAAATTTAGCCGACAGTTTCGCTCAAAAAGCTGGAGATGAGTTTCTTTCTACAGATTGGGTGATTCTCGGTTTAGCTGAAACGGGTAAAACCAAAACCTTATTAAATAGTGTAGGCGTAACGACAGATAAATTACGCAATGCAATTGAACAAATACGAGGCGGTGAACAAGTCATGAGTAATAACCACGAAGATCAACGTGATTCACTCAACAAATATACCTTAGACCTCAATGCACGTGCATTAGAAGGCAAGTTAGATCCAGTTATTGGTCGTGATGAAGAGATTCGCCGTACCATTCAGGTTTTATCACGTCGTAGTAAAAACAACCCCGTACTGATTGGTGAGCCGGGTGTGGGTAAAACTGCAATCGTTGAGGGCTTAGCACAGCGTATCGTCAATGGCGAAGTTCCTGAAAGTCTGAAAGGTAAACGTGTACTTTCACTTGACTTAGGTTCATTGCTTGCAGGTGCAAAATACCGCGGTGAATTTGAAGAACGTCTTAAAGCAGTTCTAAAAGATTTAGCCAAATATGATGGCGAGATTATTCTTTTCATTGACGAATTACATACGCTTGTTGGCGCAGGTAAAGGCGATGGTGCAATGGATGCTGGTAACATGCTTAAACCTGCATTAGCGCGTGGTGAGCTACGCTGTGTAGGTGCGACAACACTTGATGAATATCGTCAATATATCGAAAAAGATGCGGCATTAGAACGTCGTTTCCAAAAAGTGATCGTTGATGAACCGAGTGTGGAAGACACCATTGCGATTTTACGTGGTCTAAAAGACAAATATGCAACCCATCATGGTGTGCAAATTTTAGACTCTGCGATTATTGCTGCGGCAAAAATGTCGCACCGTTACATCACAGACCGTCAGTTGCCAGATAAAGCCATTGATTTGATTGATGAAGCAGCATCACGAATCAAAATGGAAATTGACTCAAAACCTGAGCCACTTGACCGTTTAGATCGCCGTTTAATTCAGTTAAAAATGCAACTTGAAGCTGTGAAAAAAGATGCAGATTCAGTCTCAAAAGCTGAAGTTGAGCACCTAGAGAAACAAATTGCTGAAGTTCAAAAAGAATATAGTGATTTGGAAGAAGTGTGGATTGCGGAAAAACGTTTGGTTGACGGCACGAATCAGGCTCAAATTGAGCTAGATAAAGCACGTACTGCCTTTGAAAAAGCACAACGTGAAGGTGATTTAGCAGAAGCTAGCCGTTTGCAATATGGTGTTATTCCTGAGTTGCAAAAACGCTTGAATGAAGAAGAAGTTGCCGAGGTGAATGAAGAACCGAAACTGATTCGTACCAAAGTCACTGAAAATGAAATCGCTGAAGTGGTAAGTGCGGCTACAGGTATTCCTGTTGCGAAAATGCTGCAAGGTGAACGTGAAAAACTCTTACACATGGAGGAGTTCTTACATAACCGTGTAGTGGGTCAAGATGAAGCTGTCGTAGCAGTGTCGAATGCGGTGCGTCGTTCTCGTGCAGGATTATCCGATCCAAACCGCCCAAGTGGTTCATTCTTATTCCTTGGGCCTACAGGTGTAGGTAAAACTGAGTTAACCAAAGCTTTAGGTAATTTCTTATTTGACAGTGATGATGCGATTATTCGTATCGACATGTCAGAGTTTATGGAAAAGCATTCGGTGAGCCGTTTAGTAGGTGCGCCTCCGGGCTATGTGGGTTATGAAGAAGGTGGTGTGTTAACCGAGGCTGTTCGTCGTAAACCTTATAGTGTAGTGTTGTTTGATGAGGTTGAAAAAGCCCATCCAGACGTCTTTAACATCTTGCTTCAAGTGTTGGATGATGGTCGATTAACAGACTCACAAGGACGTGTGATTGATTTCAAAAACACCGTGATCGTGATGACCTCGAACTTAGGTTCAACCGATGTTCGTGAATTAGGTGAAAACCCGTCGAAAGACGAAGTTCGCGCTGTGGTTATGGCTGCGGTATCTGAACATTTCCGACCTGAATTTGTGAACCGTATTGATGAGTTGGTGGTTTTCCACTCTTTACAAAAAGCGCAAATTCGTGGCATTGCGGATATTCAGTTGGATCGCTTACGTTCTCGTTTGGCAGATAAAGACATGAGTCTGGCGGTTGAAGATAGTGCCTTTGAATTACTTATCGATGCTGGTTTTGACCCTGTGTATGGCGCACGTCCTCTGAAACGTGCTATCCAACAACAAGTTGAAAATACATTGGCACAGAAAATCTTATCAGGTGCTTTCCAACCGGGCGATACGATTGTCGTTCAAGCGGAAGGAGATCACCTAACTTTTGAAAAGTTAAAACTCAACTAAAAAGCACAAATCTGCTACATCCAGTTGTAAAAACAGAAACCCGGTTTAGGCCGGGTTTTTTAATTTTACGCTTGTCGTAATTTTCGTTTAAATACGTAAAGTTCATTGCATTTCATCATTTTCACCCACTAAGATGACGTCCGCACACATCCAACGAGATGACTGTGTTCTGTAAAACAAAAACAATATCGCTCGTTCATCATGAATGAATGGCAACAGGGAATTATGATTATGATGGAATTTAAACTGCTTAGGCAGATCAAAAAAGAACCTTATAGTTTGTATAAACGTACAGATGACATCACTGTTCAAGAACTCAAACGCATGTATGGTATTTATCAAAAGTATTATGCCAATACCCGTTATGAAATTTTTGAACGCGACTTCTTAGAAAAAACCGGTGTTTTTTTTATTATTGAACCGAAAAATAATCAAATTGTCGGATTTTCGACGGTTATGGAACGTGACTTTGTTGTTGATGGTAAAGCCCGACATGCTTTTTTCAGTGGAGATACCATTATTGAGAAAGAGTATTGGGGAAATCGTGCATTAACTAGAGCAATGTTCCGTTATATTATTAGTTTTAAATTTCGTCATCCAAGAACACCTATATATTGGATTTTAATCTCTAAAGGCTTTAAAACTTATCTGCTCTTAGCCAATAACTACTACAGCTACTATCCACACTATGGTGAGAAAAATGCTCATCTCAAAGACTTTGTTGAATCGTACTGTAAAGAATACTTCTCAGAATATTATAACCACGAAACGGGTCTGCTGAATTTTGGCGAAGACTATCAACCACTCAAAGCAGATGTTGCGCCCATCACCCATGAAATGCGCGAAAATAATACCAAGATAGCTTTCTTTGAAGATAAGAACCCAACTTGGGTCGATGGAACAGAACTTCCGTGCATTGGTGAATTACGCTGGAGCGATTTATACCGTTATGTGAATCGATTCTTAACCAAGACCACCAGTGTGAGCAAACATGATAGCAAGTTACGTTATAAGTCACGTACATTACATATTGCGACAGGTTCTGACTCGAAGGTGGCCTAATGGGATTGCTTCTCACCACTGCACATCAAGTTTTGAATATTGCCTGCCGCAAAGCGTTTCAACGCTATACACAGCAGGCAAATCAGCTAGAAAATGTGCAACGTAAAAAATTAAGCCATTTTTTAAAGCAGCACATTTCGCAAAATTTAAGCTATGAGCAATTTGCCAAAAAGTATCCGCTTTCTCGTTATAGCAATTGGAAAAGCCAAATTGAACAATCCAGACAAAGTGGCAAAAATAGTTTGGGGCCTGAAAAAATTGTACGGTTTCAACCGACCAGTGGGTCGAGTGAAGCAATTAAATTCATTCCCTATACTCAGGCTTTTTTAGATGAATTGGATGAGGCTATTGGTTTATGGCTGACTAATTTATATCGGACACACCCACAACTTAAAAATTCAACGCATTATTGGTCGGTTTCATGGTTGCCTGAAAGCCAGCGAAAGCTTTTAGAAAATAGTAATTTAAATGATGACAGTGCGCTGCTTAATCTGTCGAAGCGAGTGTTGAGTAAAATTACTCAATCGGTACCGACTGAAATTGCGATGGCAAATTCAGCCGAAGATGCCATGTTTGCAACCGCGGTGTATCTCGTTGCAGATAAGCATTTAGGCATGATTTCGGTATGGAGTCCTACATTTGCATTGCAATTGCTGGATATTATTCAAGAACATCAAGCTGAAATTGTACAGGTCTTAAAAACTGGACAATGGCAACGTGATGGTTTGAGTTTTCTGCAAGTTCCTAAATCTTGTCAACAATGCTATCGCTTACAAGACTTGGATTTAACCCAAGCAACGGCGTGGAAAAAACTGTGGCCTAAACTCAGTCTGGTTTCGAGTTGGGATACAGCGAGCGCAGAGCAGTGGGCAGTACAACTCCAGCAACGAATTGCAGGTGTGGCATTTGAAGGTAAAGGTTTATGGGCAACTGAAGGCGTAGTGACGATTCCATTTGCAGAGCGTTTTACCTTAAGTTATCAGTCACATTTTTATGAATTTATTTTGCAGGACAGCCGAATAGTGGTGCCATCTTGGCAACTGAAAATAGGCGATATCGCTAGTCCTGTGATCACGACAGGTTCAGGATTAATTCGTTATGTGATTGATGATGAATTAGAAGTCACCGACTTTTATCAGCAAGTGCCATGTTTTAAATTTTTAGGTCGAAAAATGACGGTTGATTTGGTCGGAGAAAAGCTCGACCACAATGCAGCAGTTAAAGTCCTTGCAGAGTTTAAACAAGCGGATTATTTGCCGATTAGTATCTTGGGTATTGAACAATGTTCGGTTAAAAAACCACACTATATTTTACTCAGTGAAGGCAATGTAGATAAACAACCATCCGCTCAAGCACTAGACCGTTTGCTTAAACATAATTTTCATTATGAATTGGCACGCGATCTAGGGCAGTTGGATGAACCTGAAGTGGTACATGTACAAGATGCTTGGGACTACTACAAAACACTAGCCATGAACAATGGCATGATTGAAGGGAATATTAAGCCTGAGCCGCTTAAGAAAATGAAAACAAAAATAATTGAGTATTGAGATGGATATCGATGTGTTAGATGCACCGTTCGACGAAACGGCGTTATATCATTCAAAGAATGAGACTAAGTTTGCGGTTCGAAATGCGACTGTCGAAGATGATGAGCAACTAATGAAAATTAGTGCAGAGACTATGCCAAGCAATGGCATCACATTATCTTATGCGCGTCACCCCAGTTATTTTGATGCCAGCCACGCACAGTATAATCGTCCAGATTTAAAAGTGGTTGTCCCTGTGGAAGATCCATCTATCGTGATTGCGATGATGAATTTGGGATGGCGTTATTGTTATATCAATGGTCAGCCTGACCTGATGCGTTATGTCGCCGATTTAAGAATGAATCCAGCGTATCGTGGTGCTAAAGTCATGCGCTTATTGATGGACTATCTCCATGATGAAATACCACAAGACACGATTTTTGAAAGTGTAGTTTTAAACGACAATATTGTCGCTGCCAGTATTTTACATCATGAAAGATCTGGATTTCCGCTGCCATATTTTTATGATGAAATTCGAACCTTTACCGTTTCACAGGCAGTGAAACCAAAAACTTTCAATCAATATCAATTTAAAACCCTGACTGCTGAACGTGTAGATGAAGCGAATGATTTCATTTTAAAAATGAAAGACCATTATAATTTTTTACCTAGCTATGATTTTAATGCTTTGGTAGATGGTCAAAATCCATTTTGGGCATGCTTAAATCTAGATGACTTCTATTTGATTTACGATCAGCACAATCAGTTGGTTGGACTTTATGGCTTATGGAATCAAAAAAGTTTTAAACAAACTCGAGTGATCGATTATTCAAGGTCATTAAAGTTGATGAAACCTTTTTATAATGCCTATGCCAGTGTGCGTGGTGTTTTATCACTGCCAAAAATTCATGGAACCTTTGATTATTTAATGTTGCATAGTCCGCTATGTCATCCTGAACATCTGGACGTATTTGCAAGTTTGATTTTTCATGCAAAACAGCAGACAAAGCAACGTGGTAAAGAAACCTATTGTATTACTTTGGCAGAGAAGGACCCGCGTATTGAGTGGATGAAAAATACGACCTCACATGTGTTAAAAGCCAAGCACTATTTTCATAGTTTTAAAGCCAATCCATACGCTGCTTTTGATCGTAAACGTATTAGTTATTTTGAAGCTGGGCGTATATAGTTGAAGTGATAGCCATCAAAAAATCAATTAAAACTGCCAAATCAATCATTTAAAATCATTCTGATTGTGTACTTATGTAACTGAGTTCTTCAGTATACTGCGCAAAGAATAATCAGAATGAGAAAGACATGTCAAAATGGATGTGGGGAATTGGCAGTTTAGCGGTGCTTTCAGCAGCTGTGGTGGGAGGGAATTTATATGCAGATAAATCTCTTGCCCAATTTTATACACAGAATAATTGGTCAGCAGCTGTACAAGATGTTGATGTAAAGTACAGCAATTATCAAATGGGTTTGATGGGTGGAACGGTCGATTGGGTATTAACCCTGAAAACAGACCCGTGTAAACCCAAAGAAGTGATCGTGTTGAAGGGTACAGATCAGATTCAACGTGGGTTGAAAGGCTATAATATCAACTCGAATTTTAAGATTGTTCAACAACAAAGTACGTCCGAATATGCCAAGCTTTTTGGCACGGACTTAACGGCAAAAACGTTGGTCAATTGGATTGGTCAAAGTAAAACAGATTTACAGATTCCTGCATTTAAAACGACTGCACAAGGTGCAACAGTACAAGCTGATGCAAGCCAATTGCAAATTCGGATCAGTAGTTTACCGGGGCAAGTCACTAAGGTATCTGAGCTTTCAATCCATTTACCTGTGGTTCGGTTGAGTGAAGGTCCAATGCAAACCATGGTGCAAAATTTTTCGATGAAGACCAATCAAGGTCTAAATCAGAAAAATCTTGAAAATGGCTTTGTTGAAATCCAAGCGGGTTCTATCAAACGTTTAGATCAAAAGTTCTCAGGCGGCATGCGTGGTATGCAACTGCGTTGGGAGACCGAACTAAATAAACATGATGTGGACTTTGAAGGCTACTTAAAAGCTGATGAGATGGATTTCCCAGGTTCACCAGTCACCAAAGATTTCGCACTAAATTTGGCATTACATAAAGTCAATCTAGATAAAGTTCGTGCATTTAGTGAACTTTTGCATCAGGTGGAAAATTCATGCGATGCAGTGAGTGAATCAAGTGAAGAAATGACTCAAGCTTTCTTAGCTATCGCAAGCCAAGGTTTTGATTTTGAGTCTAAAGATAACTCGATCAGTATTGGTGGAGGTAAAGCCTCTGCAAATGTCGTGGGGAAAGTCATGCCGGGTCACCATGCCTCAATGGAGTCTTTTATTAAAATGGTGCCGAGCTTACTGGATTTTCAAGCAGACTTAAGTTTTGATAAAAATATGATGACTGCAATCATGAATAACTTTTTGCAATTACAGGGCAAAAGTTTGTCAGGACAGGAAGCTGAAGCCATGTTTGCTGGTTTTGAAACATCAGGGCAAGGCAAGCGCGATGGCGATAACATGGTCATGAGTATGCAATATAAGTTCGGTCAAAAGCTTTTTGGTCAAGCCATACAAAAGAAATAAGCAACCAGTAGTGAGTAGTTAAGTTTAAAAAATATAAAACCGTCATAGATTGGCGGTTTTGTATTTTTGGCTACAGAATTATGATTTTCAGTTTATCGGAACACAGCGGCCTAGCCATTGTTGAACAGTTGAAAAGTTGCTAGCGTCAATGGGCAACTAGCCAATGAAAACAACAATAGGAAAGACACCATTTCACACGATTATTTTTTTAGACGGAAACTTGTTCATTCATCCATGCCTAAATGTTCTTGGGTAAAACACAGTCTTATTAGTAGCATTTTTCTGATCGCTGTTCAGTCTACCGCTTTTGCGGGTACTTCAATTTCAGATCAGCGTTTGTCGAATGAAACGCAAGGTAAAAAACAATTTAGTGAAGAAACCTTAGATATTATTGAGAGTGAAGCAGCTAAACCCAAAGAAGAGCAGCAGAAAAATTCAAATCATAAATCTAATCGTAATAATAAGATCATTCAGGAGACCCAGCTTGAAGGCTCAACCATGAGTGATTATTTGCTTCAAAAGAAAAGGGCAGCGGATCAGGTCGGGTTAATACAATCTCCAGAAGTCGCACCGATTAACCGTATCGTGCTGCAAGAGCGACATGAAAATATTCGAGTAACGTATCCAGATGGAGTCGTGGTTGAAATGAAGCACTGACGTGCTTCATTTCATAGATCAGGAATTTCTAAAGTCAAACCTTAGATTTGTGGATGAGTGATTTTCCATGCACGGTGAATTTTGGTATTACGTTTAAAGTCTAGGCCAATGGTTTCATTGCTGATTTCCTCAACGTCAAACATTGCCATGATCACATCGTCCATCTCAAAACCACGGTAGTTGTTTGAGAAGTAAAGCGTTCCGTCAGTGGTTAAACGGTTCATGGCACGTTTAAGCAAAGACATATGGTCGCGTTGGACATCAAACGTACCATAGAACTTTTTAGAGTTAGAGAATGTTGGTGGGTCAATAAAGATCAGGTCATATTGCTCGTGACCTTCTTTCAACCATTCAAAACAGTCGCTAGAGAAGAACTGATGTTGTTCATCTGCATGATCTACTGTCAAACCATTCAGTACAAAGTTCTCTTTAGACCAGTTTAGGTAGGTATTTGACAAATCGACACTGGTCGTACTTGCTGCACCGCCAAGCGCTGCATGTAAGCTCGCTGTAGAGGTATAGCTATATAAGTTCAGGAAGTGTTTACCTTTGGCTTCTTTGGCAATCCGTAGACGCATTTGACGATGGTCAAGGAACAAACCTGTATCGAGGTAGTCTGTTAGGTTCACCAAAATCTTTGCTTTGCCTTCTTGAACGATAAAACGTTTAGACGCAGTACTTTGTTTGGTGTACTGATTTTTACCTTCTTGGCGGGCACGTGTTTTAATGAAAATCGCATCACGACCTAAGCCGGTCACTGCACGAATCGCTTGCAGTGCTAAGTTAAAGCGTTTTTTGGCTTTTTCTGGGTCAATTTTTTTCGGTGGTGCGTATTCTTGTACGTGTAAACGATCACCATACAAATCGACCGCGACATTAAAGTCTGGCAAATCGGCATCATATAAACGTAGACAGAAAATATTTTCTTTGACTGCCCATTTTTTAAGATTCTGCATGTTTTTTTGAAGACGGTTGGTAAAGTCTTCTGCACCTTCAATTTTTTCAAATTGTTGCGGTTCCCAATGCTCTAGGAAAGGCTTTTGAACTGCCGCAGGTTTAACTGTACCAAAACGGACGTAAATTGGCAGCTTACCATTCATCAAACGCAAAATTTGCGGATCATTAAAGGCAAGGACATCGGCCTGTTCAACTTGTGCTGCAATAATCGCAGCAGGCTGGTTCGGGAAGTTCTTTTGTAATAGTGCCGATAGACCTAAATACAGTGCGCGGTTAGAGGCTTTATCACCTAAACGCTCGCCGTATGGAGGATTAGTGACAACAAAGCATTTCTTACCTGTTGCTTGGAAATCTGGCCAGTCTGCAAGTGTACGTTCTTCAATTTTAATTTGATCAAGTACAGATTCGAAACCTGCAGCGATAATATTTTGTTTGGTTGCTTTTACTGCTTCCCAGTCTGCATCAAATGCATAGAATTGTGGGAGAGGGTTTTCAAGTGCGGCTTTATGACGTTCAGCAGCTTCGCCTTTGATCGACATCCAAAGTTCATGGTCATGACCATTCCAACCATTAAAACCAAAACGACGAACAAGGCCTGGCGCGCGGTCAGTCAAAATCATTAAAGATTCAATGATAAAGGTCCCTGAACCACACATTGGGTCCAAGATAATATCAGGTTGATGTTGTTTAAGTTTTGCTTTCTGTAAGATAGCAGCCGCTAAGTTTTCTTTAATCGGTGCATCTGTCATGTAGCGACGGTAGCCGCGTTTATGCAGAGAATCACCTGATAAATCTAAGCAATAAGTATGTTCAGTTTTGCCAGCTAATACATACAACGTAATTTCAGGTTGCTTAATGTCAATGCTAGGACGTTTGCCCACAGCTTCCATAAAGGAATCGACCACACCATCTTTAACACGTAAAGTTGCGAACTGAGAATTGACTTTAATGTCACGTTCGATGTGTAAACGAACGGCAAATGTACTTTGTGGTGCAAAAATAAGTGACCAATCAAAGTTTATTGCACCTTCATAGAGCTCTTCCGCTACATCACGTGCATCATGCGTGAACTCTAATTCATGTGTATGAATCGGGGTGAGTACACGTGAAGCCAAACGTGACCACATGCAAATACGGTATGCATCTTCAAGTGTGCCTTTGAATACAAGACGACCCGGGAACTGTTCAATATTTTGAACACCTAAACCTTCAATTTCCTCGCGGAGTAAGGTTTCCAGTCCATCTGCACAGGTAACCCAATATGTAGAAAGACGCGGTTTCGAATTCATGTAAATTTCCAAAGGCAAAAAAGCAATCGCATATTTTAACGTATTTTCGTGGATTTGGGCGGACGATATTGCGCTGAAACGGGAGAAATATCGGTAGATTTGAATGACTTTATCAAATTTATTCTGTGTACATTGTGAGAAATATCACTTAATGGTACAAAAATTGCTATAACCCTGATCAAAATTCGATCTTTATTATATTGATATCATTAGGGGTATTTATGACAGGGCTGGCAATCAATAGTCAATCAAACGCATTTTCAATCGCCACTTTAATCTACGCGCGCTTACGTCGTGTGTCAGGACGGGTTATTGACGCATTATATGTGGTTGAAAATGTCGAATATGCACGCTTTGTTTCTAACTTGGCTTTGGCAACGGCTGATCCTGAATTATCTCGTTTGGTTGCGCGGCTTTACAGCGAGTTGAATTTGCATGAAGCTGCCGTTTCTGAAGCAGAGGAACTGACGGACAGTTCAGTACAGCCTGAAACGGCAGAAATTTTAATGAGCGAACCGACTGCGGAAGATATTTATAAAGCGCAGGTTGCACATCGTTATATCGGCGCATTGCGTTAATTCAATCCCGCTGTGAGCAGCAGCATAAATTTCCTGCTGCACGCAGCCTGACGTATCAACTCTCTTTCTTTATTTCACAAGTTATTTAACTGCGCAGAAGGCGGCTGTTTATAGCTGAACTTTATCTGTTTGAAAGTATTCAATTCAATCAAAAATAAGGACAGATAAAAGTCCTGTTTGAAGGCTTTTTGAAAGGGGAAAGGTGAAGTTTAAGTTAAAACGTTTAATTTATCTAATTGAAATGATAGATAGGAATTTGAAAATTCATTTTGAATAACATCATGAGTTTGCATTGAACGTTGAAAACTTCAACTGCCATTTGCCAAGATTCTCTGTATAATGCGTTAACTTAACGATAAGGAATCTCTCATGCACTTGGCGGCATTGCATACACCGAGCCAGATTCAACTCAACCAAGATGGTAACTTAAAACATTTCCTCACCATCGAAGGCCTTTCTAAAGAAACTCTCACAAAAATATTGGACACTGCGCAGTCCTTTTTTAATGACCAAAATCAGCTGATTACCAACAACCTTTTAGAAGGTCGTACGGTAATGAACCTGTTTTTTGAAAATTCAACACGTACCCGTACCACTTTTGAAGCGGCAGCAAAACGTCTGTCTGCAAACGTATTGAACATTGATATTGCACGTTCAAGTACATCAAAAGGCGAGACACTGCGGGATACCTTGTGGAATTTAGAAGCGATGGCGACCGACATTTTTGTGGTTCGTCATTCATCGTCAGGCGCGCCGCACTTTATTGCCAAAGATGTTTGTCCGCATGTGGCAATCATCAATGCTGGCGATGGCCGTCATGCGCATCCTACGCAAGCCATGCTGGATATGTTGACGATTCGCCGTGAAACCAAAAAGAATTTTGAAGACATTTCCATTGCCATTATTGGTGATATTAAGCATTCGCGTGTTGCCCGTTCAGATGTCGCTGCATTGCAAACATTAGGCTGTAAAGATATTCGTGTCATTGCACCAAATACTTTGTTGCCATACGGTTTTGATGACTATGGCGAAGGCATTCGTCTATTCAACAACATGGAAGCCGGTATTCAAGACTGCGACGTGATTATTACTTTACGTATTCAAAATGAACGTATTGATTCTCCTGCGCTGTCATCTCAAGCTGAATTCTACAAAATGTACGGTTTGAATAAAGAGCGCTTGGCTTTGGCAAAACCTGACTGCATTGTGATGCATCCGGGACCGATGAACCGGGGTGTTGAAATTGACTCGAGTATTGCCGATGGTGCTCAGTCAGTGATTTTACATCAGGTAACCAATGGTATTGCGGTACGTATGGCAGTACTGGCTTTGGCAATGCAAGGTCAGTTGCAAGAAAAAGGTTTAATTGAAGCGATTGCGGTTTAAGGGATAGTCATGAGTATTGTTAAAGTTGAAAATGTACGTGTCTTAGATCCAATCAGTCAAACTGACAGCGTACAGACAGTTTATATTGAAAATGGCCGATTGGTTGCCGAAAGCAATGCCGCTGAAACCATTGATGGTCAAGGCAAATGGCTGATGCCAAGTATGGTTGACCTTTGCGCGCGTTTGCGTGAGCCGGGTCAGCAACAGCATGGTACTTTAAAGTCAGAAGGTAAGGCTGCACGTGCGAATGGTATTTTGCATGTGTTTACCCCGCCTGACTCTAAACCGATTGTGCAAGACAATGGTGCATTGATTCATGGCCTGGTGGAAAAAGCCATGCTAGACGGCGGCATTTATCTGCAGGTGATTGGCGCGCAAACTCAAGGCTTGTTAGGCAAGCAGCCTGCGAATATGGCGGGTTTGAAAAAAGGTGGCTGTACTGCGGTATCGAATGCTAATGCGCCATTTATGGACGATGATGTGGTGATTCGTACCTTAGAATATGCTGCGGGTCTGAACATGACCGTTGTGTTCTATGCCGAAGAACCGCAGATTGCCAAAGATGGCTGTGTGCATGAAGGCTTTGTCGCATCTCGTCAAGGTTTACCGATGATCCCTGCATTAGCGGAAACCGTAGCCATTGCAAAATACTTACTGATGATTGAAGCCACTAAAGTCCGTGCGCACTTTGGTTTGTTGTCATCAGGCGCATCTGTTGAATTAATTAAACATGCCAAAGCGAAAGGCTTACCGGTCACTTGCGATGTAGCCATGCACCAATTGCATTTAACTGATCAGTTGATCGACGGCTTTAATTCACTTGCACATGTGCGTCCGCCGCTACGTTCCGAGCAAGATAAAGACTTGCTCCGCCAAGCGGTGAAAGACGGTGTAATTGACGCGATTTGCACGCATCATGAGCCGCTGAGCAGCTCTGCGAAAATGGCGCCTTTTGCTGAAACTCAACCCGGTTTTACAGCATTTGATACTTATGTGCCTTTTGGTATTCAATTGATTCAAGAAGGCTTATTAAGCCCGCTGGAATGGGTTGAGAAAGTAACGTTAGCACCTGCTAAAGTAGCCAATATGCAACAACGTTGGGCAGATGAAGCGGGTTGGGTACTTGTTGATCCAGAGCTTGAATGGACCATCAATAAAGACACGATTGTGTCAAATGGTAAGAACACACCATTAATTCAGCACACCGTTAAAGGTAAAGTGCTTCAAGCTTTTTATGCCGTTTAAGCTGAAGCTCAATATGGAAAATGTTGAGTCTTAGCATTTTAATTTGATATCTAAAAGTCAGCTTCGGCTGGCTTTTTTTATGAGGATTGAAATTAATAGATTGAAAATAAAAAAGAAATTAACACGCTGACAAGTCCGAACAAATTACTACATTTGATCAAAAAATAAACATATAAACTAAAGTACACATGAAAATAATGACAACTGCATGGAGTACAAATATGAATATAGACTTATTAGCGCTGATTAAGCAGCACGTCTCCTCGATTGTGCTGGACGGTGATACACAACACTTAACTGAAAAAAATTCAGCCATTAGCCAGTTTATTCCATTCCTGTTAAATATTTTTCGATCCAAACCTGAATTTATTGATGCCTTTCAAAAACAGTTAAACCCTCGTATTAGTGATATATTTTCGGCAAATCCCACATTAAAAGATCAATTTTTGCAACATCTCGGTGGTGGTACGGCCCCAACGTCAGAAATAGAGCAAACCTTAAACCACTCTATAGCTCCAACTTTAGGGGCACTTGAAAATGAAGCGGGTTCATCTGATCCCGTCGCAATCACGCATTTACTTGATAATCATGCAGATAGCATTTTGGCGGCACTACCACAATGGGCAGTGCCTTTACTCGCAGGTTTAGGGGTAAACACTGCAGCTGGCCGTACATTACACCAAGCGCCTGTTGTTGAACCAACACCTGTTATCGTTGAAGAAAAACGTTCGAATTGGTTATTGCCGATTATTGCGCTGCTTATATTATTGGGTCTGCTCGCATTTTGGTTTAAGTCTTGTACTAATAAAGAAGAACCAACCACCTCTGCAACAACAGTTGCACAGCCTGCTGCATCTCAGCCAGCACATTTGCAATTTAGCACCGGTACAGATGGGCAGTTAACCAACTGTCAAATTCAAACTGGTGATTCAAATTATCTTGAAATTTTGCAGCAACAAGTCAAACAGATCTTTAACTTTAATACGGGCTGTGGTGCTTCATCTGATGCCAGTTACCATACGCAATTTATTGATCAAGATACCATTCCAACGATTCTGCAAAAACTTAAAGGTGTACCAAATACCACTTTAACCTGGACTGAAAATCAGTTATCGATTTTGTCGCAAAATCCTGCGGATGCTCAAAGCCTTGCCAATCAAATTAAGCCTTTAGCAAAAAATATGACGGTATTGGTTCAAGAAGGCGTGAGCGAACAAACAGCAGTAGATAACAGTATTACTGATGCACAAAAAGCATTAGCAAGCATTAACCCTGAACAAGTTCGTGCGCTAGATGTTGCGACTGCGCTGAACTTACAAATTATTAATTTTGCGACAGGGTCATCTGATATTCCTGAAGTGAATAAATCGATTTTGGATCAGGCGGCAGCGTTAATGCAGCGTGCAACACAGGTACATCTGACTGTACAAGGTCATACCGATGCTGTGGGTAATGCAGAAGCGAATAAAACTTTATCGCAGGAGCGTGCACAATCTGTGGTGGATTATTTGGTGTCGAAAGGTGTTGATCCTGCACAGCTTCAAGCAGTGGGTTATGGTCAAGAAAAACCCGTGGCGGATAACAGCACCAAAGAAGGTCAATTCAAAAACCGTCGTATTGAGTTTGAAGTTTTAAATACTGAGAATGGCAAAGTACGAGATGTCACCAGTGAAGGTGTGACTGAAAAGACCAATTAAAACCATACTAAATTAAATGAGATGTAAAAAATCCCTGCACATGCGGGGATTTTTCTCGTCAAAGCGCTGTAATTTTGAGTAAAATACGCCCGAAGAATAAAATCATAATGGTACTTATACAATGAAAAAAATAGTCATCACGAGCCTCATGTTGTCTGTGGTATTGATATCCGGCTGTGATAATTTTAAAAATAAAAAAGATGCTGAAGCCAAAACGGAAGCGCCTGCTTTGGAAGATTGGAGTTGTACTGCACAAGCCAATATTGACCAATTGCAAGATCATTTAAAAAACGAATATCTTAAAGAATTAAACAAAGAAATACGACAGTCCGATTATGAAGCCGATCAGCAACTCATGGATCTGATTGTCAAAAATCTAAAATTTAAAATTCAAAATGTCACGACCTTAACAGAAGACCCAAATAAAACCAAAACATTGGAATGTAGCAGTCAATTGTTGGTGGTTTTCCCGAAAGGATTACAAAAGCGTGCTGAAAACGCCTTTGCTGAACGACCATGTGATGAAGGCTGTGAAGAACGTGGTAATTATACTTTGAATGATTCACTCGAAGATGGTGAGTCAGGCTTAAGCATGGACAATGATCAGCTTAAAGGGAACTTTAGCTATAGCATCACTAAAACGGACAAAGATGGTTTAAGTTTAAGTGTCCCAAGTCAAAATGACGTAATTGATAGCGTTGTCACAGTGACACGTCATGCGGTGCTATATGCGGCATATAGTGCTCAAAATAAGCGAAACGAAGAATCCTATCAGCAAGGGATGGAGAGTCAATCTCAACAAATGAGCCTTGCACAAAAGGCAATGGATATTCGAAAAAAAGAGCTAGATCAGGATAATGCCAAAGTGGTGGATCGTCTCAATCAGACTTGGGATCGTTTTAGTGATGAACAAAAGGCGCAGTTACAGCAAGATCAAGCAGACTGGTTTGAAAAGCGTGATATCGATTGTAAAGTGCTTGCGCAAAAAAGTGTTTATTCATTAAATGAAAGTGAAAAAGAGACTTATCAAAAGCATTCGCAATACTGGGATGAGGCGATGAATACGCAAAATCAAGAGTTGCAATATACCAAATGCTTTAATCAGAAAACTACAGAACGAATTGTATATTTAAACAACGTTTTTAATTGATCTAAAAGAAGAAAAGCCCTCAATTGAGGGCTTTTTTATGAATCTTAGTTTATTGCTTGATGATCAAAACAGGAATTGGGCACTGCGTTAAAATATTTTGTGCTACGCTGCCCAGCATGGCTTTTTTCAAACCTGTACGTCCATGCGAACCCATGATGATTAAGTCAGCAGAGATTTCATCAGCCACTTGTAAAATCCCTTCTGTTGGCGATACACCATGAATCAAACGGGTTTTAACTTCGATACCATCACGTACAAAGGTTTGTTTGATATCTTCTAAACGCAGCTGAGCACTTTTTTCAGCTTGCATAAAATATTCAGTGATTGCAGGTGCAACAGCATAGAAATCGACACCAACGAATGGATCAACAGCAACAACGCTGACAATGGTCACTTGTGCATTTTGACTTTTAGCCAAGCTGAGGGCATGTTCAACAGCAGAATATGAAATTGGAGATTCATCCACAGGGACTAAAATTTGTTGATATTGACTCATATCTGCTTCCTTAATATTTTAAATGTTATCAATCTAATCTTGCGCTATTCACGATATTGTATGAATTAGACAAAAGAGTAAGCTTTTTGGTGAAGGGTGTGCTGAATACAAAAAAGCCCACATCATGTGGGCTTAGTCATCTTAAGCTTTTACAACCAACACGGGTAATTCAGTATTGCTGAGTACATCTTGTGCGAAACTACCGAGTAGCATTTTCTTAAATCCTTTGCGACCATGTGAACCCATCACGATCAAATCAGCTTTGACTTCATTGGCTGCTTCTACTACACCTTCAGCAGAAACTTGGCCTTTAATGATTTTACTTTGTGCTTCTACACCCACTTCAGTTGTAATTTGCACAGCTTCTTTCAATGCAGATTCTGCATTTGCATAAGCTTGTACGAAATATTCTTTCATGATTGATGAAGAATAATAGAAGTCTGCATCGGTAAATGGGTCTTCAGCAACAAGGCTGATTAAAGTGAGTTGGCTGTTAAATGCCTTGGCAATAATTGCAGCTTTTTTAACTGCAGAAAACGAGATTTCTGAACCATCGACAGGTACTAAAATGTTTTGATATGACATGGAACAATCTCCTGTAATTTTGCTTTTAAACCCTATAGATTATTGATAACACATTGTCGTGAATGGTTCAATTTATTAATCTAAAAAATATTGTAAATTCATAAAATTACATAAATTAATGTCGATAAGTCGTCAAATAAATCTGAGCGAAAAACTCGGACTTTGCTCAAAAAATATTAAAATAAAATCGACTAATTTTCTCGGATTTTGAGCCTAAAAGATCAATATAAACTTTATAAAAATAAGCCTAAACTATATACAGATTTTAAATCTAAGATTTATAACAGAATTGATGCGATTGGATAGTTAAAAATGTCATATAAAGTAGGGTTGGTTGTACTCAGTATTTGTTCAGTGTTGCATTTGTCTGGTTGTCAAAACACGCAAAGCAGTACCAAAGTGATTGCAGGTGCTTTTAACTTATCGACACAAGTTCAAAAGACCTTTATCAACTTACATGCACCTGACAATGTTATTGTGCAGTCAAATATTCAATATCTACAAAATCCAAATTTAAACTTGGATATCTATCAACCTGAAACAAGTACAGCGATTGCACCAAGAGCAACGATTGTTTGGATCCACGGGGGCGGTTGGGTCTCTGGCTCAAAAGAACATGCAGGGGGATATTTTAAGCGGCTCGCAGCCCAAGGTTATAATGTGGTTTCGGTTCAATATCAGTTTGCACCTGAAGCCATTTATCCCACACAGCTCAATCAAATAAATGCAGCACTGACTTTTTTGAATCTACATGCAGCACAATATGGTATTGATTCGCAAAATATGTATTTGGCAGGGGATTCTGCAGGTGCAAATATGGCCAGTCATTATGCCGCCTTGGTTACGAATCCAGATTTTGCGCAAGCGTCAAAGATTCAACCTGTATTAAAGCCTTCACAGCTTAAAGGGCTGATTTTACATTGTGGTATTTATGATTTAAACAGCTTTGTAAATACTGCACCCGACGAGATTGGACTGATCGAGTGGGGCGTCTATAACTTGGTTCAGGCGTATACCGGAGAAAAAAAAGATGATGCCGAGTTTTTAACGCGTATTTCAACGGCCTCAAATATTAATGCAAATTATCCGCCTGTATTTATCAGCGGTGGTAATAAAGATTTTTTAACCAAAACGCAATCTGAGCCTTTTGTAGAAAAATTGAAGGCAAATAATGTACCTGTGACGGCGGTATTTTATCCAGATTCGAAAGAATATTTGGTACATGAATATCAATTTATGATGAGTAAAAAGGCTAGCCAGCAGACCTTTGATCGCACTTTAGAATTTTTGCAACAACACGTACAGTCCGTTAAAAATTAAAAACAGACTTAAAATGCTTGCAGAATAATCTCTAACTTAATAACATACCTACCAGTTGGTATGTTTGTTTTGGAATGAATAATGAATTCGGTAACATTGGCGTATGGCTTACTGTCATTGGCGATTATCTCAGAAGTAATTGGTTCGACATTTTTGGTGAAGTCAGAAGGGTTTACCAAACTTGCGCCTTCATTGGCTGTCGCAGTTTTATTCTGTTTGGCATTTTATTTATTGTCTCAGGTGATTAAAGTCATACCACTTGGTATTGCTTATGCCATTTGGGCAGGCGTTGGTATTGTTTTAACTGCACTAATTGGCTACTTTATCTTTCGTCAAAGTTTAGACCTCCCAGCCATGTTAGGGATAGGCCTGATTGTTTCAGGTGTGGTCGTGATCAACCTGTTTTCAACTTCAGCTGGACATTAATATGGATAATCCGCATCAGCGCAAGAAAGAGCCTCAACTGATACGCCAAAGTATTTTGCAGCACGCAATCCTTCTTGCTGCTGATAAAGGTGTCAACGGGGTGTCGATTCAAGCCGTTGCGGATTTAGTTGGGGTCACAAAAGGTGGTGTATTTCATCATTTCTCAAATAAGCAAAAGCTCTTAGAGTCCATGATTGTGATGCTTTTGGCTCAATTAGACGAGGTCGTTGATCGTTTAATTGAGGAAGACCCTGAGCCATACGGTCGTTTTACCCGTGCCTATATTGAAATTACCTTAGAAAAACAAATCATGGGTTTGCAACAGTCATGGTCCGCGATTTCGATGACCATGCTGACCGATAAAACTTTTAATGAATATTGGATCGAATGGATGAACACACGCTTAGAGCGTCATCATCAGACCGATTCGGATATAGAACTCAAAATTGTACGTTATGCAGCTGATGGTATTTGGCTCACCGCTTTTACAGAAGTGGAAGATGAAAGTGAAACCCAATTATTAAAACAAGAACTGATCGCCCGAACGTATCGAGCGAAATAGACTAAAGAACGCTGTTTGTAAATGTGCGCTTAATTTCTTTTATATTTGAAAATAGCATGTACGACTAAACCAAAGACCAAACCCCAAAACGCGGAACCAATACCAAAAAATTGTACGCCCGATGCACTAAATAAGAAGGTGAGTAGAGCAGCGTCACGTTCACTCGCTTCTTGGAAAGCAATGACGATGTTGTGTCCAATGGTGCCTAGTAGGGCAATTCCTGCTAAAGCGGTAATAAATACCAATGGAAAAGCAGTTAAGAAACTCACCAAAGTGGCTGCAAACAGGCCCATCAAAATATAAAAGAAGCCACAAGTCATACCTGCGATATAGCGCTTTTTCTCATCGAGGTGGGCTTGGTCATCTAGACTGATGGCCGCACTAATCGCAGCAATATTGACACTAAAACATCCAAATGGCGCGAGTAGCGTTTGGGCTGTACCAGTCCAACCAATCAGTTGATTGACGTGGGGTTGATAACCATAACTTTTAATCATGGCTAAACCCGGTAAATACTGAGAGGCCATATTGATTACAAAGAGTGGTAACGCCAAACCCAGTATTGCTGAGATCGAAAATTCAGGTGTGACCCAAACCGGCTGTGCGAGTTCTAAATTAAGCGCAGGTAATTGAAAACCAAGTAAAAATGGACAAAGCATGATGCCAATGATCACCGTAATGACAATGCTATAACGTGGTAACAGCCGTTTACTGAGGACATAGGCAGCCAGTAAACCAAGAACGAATGCCCATTCATTTTGTAAATTGACAAATAGCTCAATACCAAATTTAAGGAGTACACCCGCCAACATTGCACTAGTTAGACATTGCGGGATATAGCGCAGTATTTTTTCAAAAATGCCTAAAAATCCAAGTATTGCTGTCAATAAGCCACAGACCAAGAAAGCACCTAGGGCGGCATTCATGCTGTAACCATTTGCAGTCGCTAAAATCAGTGCCAGTCCTGCAGTGGACCATGAAGTCGCAACGGGATATTTAAATTTCCAAGACAGAATCAGCCCGCTTAAGCCGATACCCAAACCTAGGGCCCAAAACCAAGAAGTTATTTCTGCAGTGTTGGCACCGAGCATTTGTGCAGATTGGATCACCAAAACAGCCGAGACACTGATCCCGACTAAGAACGTAATAAAACCTGCAAAAGCAGCTGGAATGGAAAAGTCTTGGAGTAGTTTTTGCATAATGATCGAGCTATGACTATTGTTGGCGCAGATTTAGGATGACATTTTTCAGGATGATACGCTCAAGTCCTGTACAGTAAAAGTGCACATCGAGATATTATGGAAATACTTTATTTATTCACAAATGACACTTTAACAAACGGCACTTTAATAGTACGAACCGAAAACCCACATTGTGGATGTTTCATCCATTCAAAATTTAAAAGCATTGTAGATTTTTATAATTAAAAAAATTGAACTATGTCTCACATGTCATTTACAACGTAGATGTCGCAAGTTTTAGACCAAATCCACAAAATAGAAGACCAACAGCTGCGACACAGCATGCCGTAAATTTATAACGATGGCTAAAATAGGTGGCCAGTTTTGCACCCGAAAAGATCAAAATCGTTAAATAGCTCATACTGATAATTTGCAGCACGATCGCTAGTGCGGTGAATGTAATCGCAGGATATGGATATGCAGGATCGACGAATTGCACAAAGAACGATAAGTAAAAAAGAATGGCTTTAGGGTTTAAAATACTGATGGTTAATGCAGTCTTAAACGGTTTCAGTTCGCTCAAACTCAGTTGTTTAGTGTCGAGTTGTTCTGGCGTTTGAACGGCATTCCATGTTTGGTAGGCAGCCTTGAAAAGTTTGATACCTAAATAACTTAAATACAGCGCACCGACAATTTTTAATAATAAGAATAACCAAGGGAAGGCATGAAGTAAGGATGCAGCACCGAGAGCAGTGAGTAAGATTAAGATCAAATCGCCAGTATAAACGCCAAAAGCGCCTAAATAGCCGACTTTAATGCCATAGCGAGAAGCAACAGACATGACATAAAGTGAATTTGGCCCGGGTAAAATCACAATTAATATCGTACCAATAATAAAGGTCGTTAAGTCTGTGATTCCAAACACTGAAGACACTCTAATAAAAACCGAAGCTGTAGTATACAACTTCGGTTCTAAATGAAACTGAAAATTTCTAATTTATGCTTTTATTTCAGCATCTAAGCCAAAAGTTTGACGCAGTAAGCTACTTAATTGCTCACGGGCTTTAATAAAACCATCAATACCGCCTTGTAATAGTTGGAAAGACATTAAGTCTTTTTCAACTTCAGCTTTGAAAGTTTGCTTGTCGAGCACTTGTACATCGTGTTGACAGTGTGCATGCGCATGATGATTAGACAGTTGCACTTCAACGGTACGCTGATCTTTTTCCAGTTCTGCCAATAAATTTGGTGAAACTGTCAATAAATCACATCCTGCTAAGCCGAGCACTTGATCAATACTACGGAAGCTAGCACCCATAATTTCAGTTTTGATGTCATGTTGTTTATAGTAGTGGTAAATCTGCTTAACTGATAACACGCCTGGATCTTTCTCAATCGGGTAGCTATCCACATTTTCAGCTTTTTTGTACCAATCTAAAATACGACCAACAAATGGCGAAATCAGCGTGACTTGAGCATCTGCACAGGCTTGAGCTTGATGCAAACCAAACAACAGAGTCAGATTACAGTGAATGCCTTCAGCTTCAAGGGCTTTAGCGGCTTGAATGCCTTCCCACGTTGAGGCAATTTTAATTAAGATACGGTTTTGATCGATACCATACTGTGCATATAAAGCCAATAACTCTTTAGCTTTTGCAATGGTGGCATCGGTATCATAAGACAAGGCTGCATCGACTTCTGTAGAGACACGTCCTTCGATCAATTTTAAAATTTCTACACCAAATTTGACCGTAAGAATATCGATGGTGCGCTCAACCAGCTCATCATTTTGATAACCTTCTTTACGCGCTTGTTCAAAAGAACTTTCAATCAGTTCTTTATTTTCAGGTTGATTTGCCGCTGCTGTAATTAAAGATGGATTTGTGGTCGCATCCAATGGACGGAATGTATTAATCGCAGCTAAATCACTGCTGTCAGCAACAATCGTTGTTAGGTTTTTTAATTGGTTTAACGCATTTTGAGTCATTTGAAATCTAGTTCTTAATGTTCTTGGTGTACATACTTTTATAACACAATCTGTTTAGAACCCAACCAAAAACCGCCCAATTAGGCGGTCTAAATCGTAGTTTTTCGTGAATTTCGGATGTGATTAATCAAAAAATGAGCAGCCGAGCCGAGTGGTTTTTCACGGTTCCAGACCAAGTCGACGAAATATTCAAATTTGGGTGTGAAATCTTGAAAGCTTAAGATTTTGAGTTGATCTTTGAGCGTCGGATTTTCATTAAACATCTCGAGGGGAAGCACACCCCAACCCAGACCTTGGATAATCATCGAACAAGCAGAGTGGTGGTTATCTGTACGCCAACTGTGTTTGGAAAATAACAACTCTGGTTTGATGCTTTTATCACGACTTGCAACCACGATTTGCCGACTTTGCAAAATTTGCTCAAAACTGACTTGCTTAAATTTCGACAGGCCGTGTTTTTTCGCCGCAACTGGAACCAGTGCTTCACGCTTTAATTCAACAAATTGTTCATAACTCTCAAGCTGTTCACGTTCAAACATTAGAGCAAGCTGTGCTTGACCTTGTAATAGCATCTTTTGAGCATCTTCTTGAGGCGCAGAAAAAATATTGATTTGCAAAGATGGAAAATGAGTTTCTAGCAAAGAGATATAGTCGGTCCACTGCGTATGAAGCAGTTCTGATACCACCACGATATTCAGTGAAGACTCTAAACCATGACTCAGCGCAATCGCATGCTGTTTCCACTGATTGATTTCTATCAATAATTGTTCAGTTTTTTCATACAGGTTAAGCGCTTGAGTGGTGGGCACAGGCTCACGACCAACGCGCTCAAACAGTTTAAGGTTGAGATCAATTTCGAAATTCGCAATGGACATGCTGACAGCCGAAGGTACTTTGCCGAGTTGTCTGGCAGCTGCGGAAAATGATCCTGTTTCCATGACTGTTTTAAAAATCATCAGTTGTTCTTGATTAATATTCATGTGCATACAGAAAAAATAAAGGAATACAACCTTTCAATAATATTGAAAGAACCTAACTCGATTAATCAATAATAGATTTCTTTCATAAGTCATTTTTCACTCAGCTCTAAGTTATAAATTCCAGCAATTAGATTGAATCTCAATGCTAGTCTTTTGCCTCGATTGCGATATCGCTCAGCAAGAATTTTGAAGGT
>NZ_VPAO01000026.1:0-56764 GCF_013419235.1 Acinetobacter sp. YH12098 | reverse complement strand
GTTAAAATGCTGTGCTGCTTTTCGCACAGACATTTCATCTCGAATCATAATTTCTATGACTTTGTCTTTAAAATCTTTTGAATATCCCATATCTCTATTGTTCTATAGTTTTTAGGATTTGGCTATACTTTACTGTTACTGGCATTCATATTTGCGAACCTTCACCCCAGCGTACACCGGTTTTATATCAAGCTGGCGCTTCAGCACGCGGACAACAGTTTGCTAGTCAAAATGCGGAATGTGTTTTCATCTCGGCACCGACTCAAATTGCAGTAAAAAAACTGGCCGATGGTATTCGGCATAATTTAGTGAAAGAAGGCAAAGATCCGAATTCTGTTCTGATCTATACCATGCTGGCCATAGTGGTTGATGAGACCGATGAAAAAGCCCAAGCAAAATTCTGTGAATATCAGCAATATGGCAGCTATGATGGTGGTTTGACGCTTGCTTCGGGCTGGTCAGGTGTCGACTTTTCGCAGTTTAAACCAACAGATCAAGTGGAATACATTCAAACCGATGCCATTCAATCTATGCTGCAATCTTATGTAGAGGCAGATCCTGATAAAATTTGGACGATTGAGGAAATTGCAAAATGGACCAGTGTCGGCGGTAACGGACCTGTTATTGTCGGCTCTCCAGCAACCGTGGCAGACCGTTTACAGGAGTGGATTGAGTACACTGGTATCGATGGCTTTAACTTAGCCTACATATTGGCGCATAAGAGTTTTGAAGATATTGTGGAATACGTGGTACCAGAATTACAACGTCGTGGTGTATATCAAACAGAATATGCTGACGGAACCTTGCGTGAAAAACTCTTCGGCCAAGGCGCGAAATTGCCCGACAACCACCGTGCGGCGCAATACGATATAAAAATCACGCTCAAGTTGCGAACAAGCATCAACACCTTGAAATGGCTTAAGCCGCTTTTTTAGGCAAAAAAAAACAGCAGATGATCTGCTGTTTTTTGCTTTCAGGCTAAGCGATATAGCTGGTTTGGGCCAGTATAGAAGCTTTTACCATCTAGATTCAGGTTAAATGTCTCGCCTGTTTCTAATTCAATCATTTGCCCAACATCAACCCAAATTAAACCAGCATTGGTATTTTGTTGACGTTTCAAAGGCACCAGTTTTACATTAATTTCGTCGCCATTTACGGCTTTGGCAGTTTGCCAAGTATTTAAAATATTCAAAAGATTTACTCAACATGTGAGCTTTTTGTGACAGAACAAAGAGATTAATCAATCGGGTTTGGAATAATAATTCTGTAGTTACAAAGATATGATTCAAGTCAGAAGCTTGAATACAGATAAATCACAATCAGCTAAATAAAAAAAGATAAGCAGGAACATTACCCGCTTCGAGTTAAGCAGAAGTATACAATATTGCGCTTTGATTAGCAAAAGTAGGGCTTATATATACTCTAAGCCACTACTTTTGCTAAAATTATTGAATTAATTTTTTTAACCAACGAGTAAATTAATTACCCACACAGTAAATAATATAACCAAGGCTGTACCACTTAGTAACCACCTTCTGTTTTCATTACTTGGGTATCGGTTTTATACTTCGATAAAAGCTCTCGTAACGAATTCATGAGCACACTGGTATCGACACCCACGGCAACAAATTCTGTGCCTAACTCGATATATTTCTGAGTCACATCATGTTGTGTCGACAAAATACCTGCGGCTTTACCCGCCTTACGTATGCGCTGAATCGCATCAATCACGGTTTTTTGTACTTCAGGATGGTTCGGATTCCCTTGATAACCCATGGTCGCCGACAAATCCACTGCACCAATAAACACCCCATCGATGCCATCAATTTTCAGTATTTCATCTAAGTTTTTAATCCCTTCAACCGACTCAATCTGAATCAGTAAACAGATATTTTCATGTGCATTTTCATAATAGTCAGGAATACTGTTCCAACGTGTTGCACGAGCTAAAGCTGCACCAACACCTCGAATACCTTCAGGTGGATAACGTACTGCCTTAACCATAAGTTGAGCTTGTTCAACAGTTTCGACCATAGGGATGAGCAAGGTTTGCGCACCGATATCCAAGAGTTGTTTAATCAGTTGCACACTCCCAATTGGAGGTCGAACTACGGCTTGCGAAGGATATGCTGCAATACTTTGCAATTGCGACAATGTCGTCCGCAAGTCACTTGGCGCATGCTCACCATCAATTAGCAACCAGTCATAACCTGCATTTGCAGCTATTTCAGTCCCATAAGCATCGGCTAAACCGACCCACAAACCAATCTGCTGTTCGGTTTTTAATTTTTTCTTGAAATGATTGGTGTAATCCATCGCTGCTGTCTCATGCTTAAACTATGATTAACTACAATTAATTAAACGCCTTTTGGCAAAAACTACCAATAGCATTTATCTATCTTATGATTTTATATAACTCTAATTCGCACTTCATACAGCTTAAATCTGTTAATTTTTAGCCAATGTGTACAGCATATACGACTAAGATCTATCTTTGGAAAATTTTCTCCTTAGACCATTCGGCCGTTTATCCGCTAAACTACAGCAAACTATATCTGGAGATATTCGATGGATCTGTTAAACGTATCAAAACAACGCTATACCACGAAAGCTTATGATCCTGCTAAAAAAATTCCGCAGGAACAATTTGAGCGTTTATTACAAATACTCCGTTTAGCACCATCTTCTATTAATATTCAGCCTTGGCATTTTTTTATTGCAGATAATAATGCAGCCAAACAACGCATTGCTAAAGCCTTAGTAGGAAAATATGCCTACAATGCCCCAAAAGTTTTAGATTCATCACATACGATTTTATTCTGTACTAAAGCAGACATCACTGCAGAGCATTTAGATAATCTTTTAAATCAGGATGATCGTAGTGGTCGCTTTAAAGATGACAAAGCCAAACAAGGTCAAAAAGACAGCCGTACAGGTTATGTCGATTATTATCGTAATGTAAAAGGTGATATTCAACGTTGGGCTGAAAACCAAACATTTATTGCTTTAGGTCAAATGCTTTTGGCAGCAGGCATTGAAGGTGTGGATGCAACTCCGATTGGTGGATTTGACGAAGCGATCATCTCTGAAGAATTGGGCTTAGTTGAACAAAACTTGATTCCTTCTGTACTGATGACTTTAGGCTATCGCAGTGAAAATGATTTCAATGCGAAATTACCTAAATCACGTCTAAATGCTGAAGAAATTTTTACACATCTTTAAGCTTTCCATAAAACCGACGAAAGGGGCAATTTTGCCTCTTTTTTGTCATTTCGGGACTTATTATTTAAACAATTATCGAGTATATTCTGCTCAAAATATACTCAGGTCTCTCCCTATGCCTACAGCTATAAAATTACCCATGAAATTTCATTGCGAAGCGTGCAATACGGTTTATTTACAAAAATATGCGGGCGATATGCTCCATAGCTATCCAAACTGCCCAAACTGTAAACAACCGGGTCAGTTACAAGGCACGATTGAAACTCAAGATTTCCTAAAACACCCCGTTGCAGTGGGTAAATGTTATTTTGAAAACACCTTACAACGTTTTCAACAACTCACACGTTAACTAAGCATCTAAAACTAAAAGCCCTCAAATCGAGGGCTTTTTTAATAACGACATATTTAGCAACAATGTGAAAATATAATATTTATAAATTGGTCTGAACTTTGCTGAATAATTTGAATCAGAACAACAAATCAAGCAGAGGTGGGACATGTCATATTTACTACAAATGCCGATGAAGTTTGAATGCGGTCATTGCCATCAAATGTATCTGCATACTTATCAATATACTGATCATCACTGCCCTGAGTGTCCAACCTGTCGAGATCAAGGACTGCTCATGGGCGTGGCTGAGTGGGATGATTTGCTACAACACCCGATCGTTTTTGCTAAAAATTATCTTAGACAGACATGGCATATGCTAAGCAAACCACACTCATGATCCCTGCAATCAAACCAAATACGGTTGCGACTCTCAATTTTTCTTTAAAGATGATGAGGCCCGCAACCACACCTAAAACCACGACCAAAATATTCATTCCAGCAAACACGATTGCAGGTGTGTCTTTAAGCAACATGTGGGCTTTCACATACAGTGCGATATTAGCAAAGTTTAAGAGACCTAAGCCCAATCCAGCGAGGATATTTTTGGTCTGCCCCAAACTGCCGTGTTGTACGATGTTATAAATACTCGAAAGTATAAATGCACAAATAAACACCAAATTTAAAGTCACTGCAAACTGCATGCCCAAACCTGAAGCAAATTTTAATAACACATCAATCAGTGCATAGCCTGCCCAAACGCTCAATAAAAATAAAATCCCCTGCTTTCCATCAATGCTTCCCTTACGCTGTGAAAATAAAATCAGCAACACCGCTAGTACACCAAGTGCAATACCAATGAGCTTAATGGCATTAAAATATTCACTGAAAATAAAATATGCTGCGCTAAGAGATAGCACAACAGATAAGCGCTGAGCTAATTCGGTTTTTAAAATACCCGCCGTTTGCAGTGAGCGTGCTAAGCAATAAAAAATCGTCGGCAGTAATACACCCAAAGCCGCAATTAAAACCCACGGTGTTTTATTGATCGATATATGAGCTAGATCCGGCTTAAACCATAGAAAACATAAAATACTCGCAGATGCATAATTCCATGTGATCATTTGTGCAGGGTTAAAACCACGATCACGACAGAGTTTTAGAATTACTGAAACGAGAACACTGCAAATCGCGGCAGCAAAGATCAATTCCATGACACGCTCTTATTCTTGAGTTGTATTTAAAGCAATTTTTCTAAGTTCAAATCAAAGAAAAGCCCACTTAATTGTGGGCTTTTCTTCAAAAATAATCTATCTCAAGACAAATTATTTATAGTGACTCACCATTTTCTCTAAAGAAATTGGACGAATCTTGTCAGCATTACCCGCTGTACCAAATGCTTCATAACGATCGATACAAATTTGTTTCATTGCATCAACAGTTGCAGAGAAGAATTTACGTGGGTCAAATTCAGCTGGTTTCTCAGCCATCATACGGCGCATAGCACCTGTAGATGCAAGACGTAAGTCAGTATCGATGTTAATTTTACGAACACCGTGTTTGATTGCGTCTACAAGTTGCTCTACTGGAACACCGTAAGTTTCGCCGATGTTACCACCGAATTCATTAATTACAGCCAACCATTCTTGTGGCACAGAGCTTGAACCGTGCATTACAAGATGCGTATTTGGTAACGCAGCGTGAATTTCTTTAATACGGTCAATCGCTAAGATGTCACCTGTAGGTGGACGAGTAAATTTGTACGCACCGTGTGAAGTACCCACTGCAATTGCAAGTGCGTCAACATTGGTATCTGCGACAAATGAACGCGCTTCTTCAACTGAAGTTAAAAGCTGAGAATGGTCAAGTACGCCTTCAGCGCCTACACCATCTTCTTCACCAGCCATACCAGTTTCAAGGCTACCTAAACAACCGATTTCGCCTTCTACTGAAACGCCACACGCATGTGCCATTTGAACAGTACGACGAGTTACGTCTACGTTGTATTCGTATGAAGTTGGTGTTTTACCGTCTTCACCTAATGAACCGTCCATCATCACTGATGAGAAGCCAAGTTGAATAGAACGTTGACATACGTCAGGGCTAGTACCATGGTCTTGGTGCATAACCACAGGAATATGTGGCCATTCTTCGATTGCTGCCAAAATCAAATGACGCAAGAACGGAGCGCCTGCATACTTACGTGCACCCGCAGATGCTTGTACGATTACAGGTGAATTTGTTGCATCTGCTGCAAGCATAATTGCACGCATTTGTTCTAAGTTGTTTACGTTGAATGCTGGTACGCCGTAAGCATGTTCGCCGGCGTGATCCAAGAGCTGGCGCAATGAAATAAGAGCCATAATATCCTCCCAGGTAATGCCGCATATTCTACATGCTCAATCATTTCAATTCAGCAACAAATAACACTATTTAAAAAAAATCCCTGCATTTGCAGGGACTTTTTAAATAAAGACAACAATCTTAGTGGGCTGCTGCTGCTGAAGCGGCTGTTTCAGTGTCAGCTGTTGCTTCGTCTGCAGGTGCATTTGCAATCTCAGCAGGAACATCTTGGTTCTTTTCATCCAATACTGGTTTATCAAGTTCATCAATGGCTTTTTGTTGTTCTGGCGTTGTTTGAGCATTATCTACGGCAACAGCAGATGCTTCTGATTCCGTTGGTGCAGACTCTTTTTTAGCACAAGCTGTCAAAGTTAATGGAGCAATTAAAAGTACAGCAAGTGCAAGTTTTAAGTTCATCGTTGTTTCCTACTACTGCGAATTAGGTGTTGCGATGAATTTTATTGCAGAAATATTGCACTTTGATGACGGCAAAATGAATGGTCCATAAAAAAAGGCTGACCAAAGCCAACCTTTTTTAATACTGTATTATCTTATTGATAATGCTTCATTAAGCACGTTCAAGAAGCACAGCTACAGCAGGAAGTGTTTTACCTTCGACGAATTCAAGGAAGGCACCACCACCAGTCGAGATGTAACCAATTTTGTCTGCAACTTCATATTTATCAATTGCAGCAAGCGTATCACCACCACCCGCGATCGAGAAGCCTTCAGATTCTGCAATCGCTAAAGACAATGCTTTTGTGCCTTCGCCGAATTGATCAACTTCAAACACACCTACTGGGCCATTCCATAGAATAGTTTTTGAAGTTTTCAAAATCTCAGCAAATGCTTTGGCAGTTTCAGGACCTACATCCAAAATCATGTCGTTATCTGTTACATCTTCAACTTTTTTCACAACAGCTTTAGCAGCAGCTAATGAACCGAGGAAGTCTGCAAAATCAATTTCAGCAGCATCAGCAACAACCACATCTGTTGGAAGTGGTACAGATACTTTTGCAGCAATGGCTTTTGCTGTGTCGATCAAGTCATTTTCACAAAGTGATTTACCAACATTGAAGCCTGCAGCAGCTAAGAATGTATTGGCAATACCACCACCCACGATCAATTGATCACAGATGCCAGATAGTGAAGTTAATACATCTAATTTAGTAGAAACTTTTGAGCCTGCAACAATCGCAACCATTGGTTTTGCAGGAGTTTTAAGTGCACGGCCTAGTGCATCAAGCTCAGCAGCAAGTAAAGGACCTGCAGCAGCCACTTTTGCACAACGTGCTACGCCTTCAGTCGATGCTTCTGCACGGTGAGCCGTACCAAATGCATCCATTACGTAAACATCACAAAGTGCTGCGTATTTAGCAGATAATTCAGGATTGTTTTTCTTTTCACCCACGTTGAAACGGCAGTTTTCAAGTAAAACCACTTGACCTGGCGCAACGTCAACACCGTCCAAATAGTCAGTGATCAGTTGAACGTCCTGACCCAACGCCTCTGTTAAATAAGCAGCTACAGGTGCTAGAGACTGTTCTGCTTTAGGCTCACCTTCAACAGGACGACCTAAGTGTGAATACACCATTACAGCAGCACCTTTTTCTACAGCTGCTTTAATTGTTGGCAACGCCGCACGTAAACGTGCATCGCTTGTAATCACGCCATTTTTAACTGGTACGTTAAGATCTTCACGGATCAGAACACGTTTACCCGCCAAATCAAGGTCAGTCATACGCTGAAAGTTCATGCATTACTCTCTTTTATTGATATCAAAACGCGACGATTTTAAATGATTATGCAGAAAAACGTTAGCTTCTTTTGCAGAAAAGCTATGTAGAGCCAAAGTTTTGTTATGATAGCGAAAAGCCTTATAAAGATTCAGCGCTTATGTCGATTCATCCAGACCCAAATATTAATCGTTTAAATGTTTTAGGCGAACCCTTGGCAAGCTGTTGTTTTGATCCGATTACCGGATATTTTAGAAATGGCTTTTGCCATACAGCAACAACAGACCTTGGTCAGCATACGATGTGTGCACAAATGACAACTGAATTTTTAAACTTTTCCCAAAAAGTTGGCAATGACCTAATCACACCTTTACCCGAAGTTGGTTTTCCAGGATTACAACCTGGTGACTTCTGGTGTATCTGTGTGACTCGCTGGGTGGAAGCGTATCAAGAAGGATTTGCCCCACCTATTAAAATACAAGCGTGTCACCAAGCGGCGCTGTCTTATGTACCGCTTGATGTACTTATGGAATATGCAGTGTAATGAGTACTCCCAAAATCATTTTGGCTTCGAGCAGCCAAACCCGTAAAGACCTGATGGACCGTTTACGGATTGATTATCACTCAATCGTACCAGATATAGACGAAACACCTCGCGGTGAGAACCACGCCGATGAGTTAGCGAAGCGACTGGCATTTGAAAAAGCTTCAGCGATTGCAAACCAACACCCAGACGCGATTGTGATTGGTTCTGACCAAGTCGCATGGCGCGAAGGCGCACCAGATATTTTTATCGGTAAACCGCTTTGCGATGAAAAAGCCATCAAGCAGCTTCAAGCCAATTCTGACAAAATCGTTTATTTCAGTACTGCACTCAGTGTCCAACAAAAATCGATAGGTTTTGAACAAACCCTTGTCGAGCACTATAAAGTGAAATTTCGCAAACTAAGCTTGCCTGAAATTGAACGTTATGTTCAGGTTGAACAACCGTTACACTGCGCTGGCAGTTTTAAATGTGAAAGTTTAGGGATTAGCTTATTTGAAGAAATGATCGGGCAAGACCAAACTACACTCATGGGTATGCCGATGATTAAACTCTGCAATATTTTGCGTGAGCTTAAGATCTTAGTCCCATAATTTTAAAATTATTATCTGTTACAGCATAATAAACACATCATTAGCTCTTTATGGGCTAATGATTAAAAAGTCACTTACTTATTTATTACAACCAAGAACTGAAAACATGAAAACGTTTAATTTAATTTCATCTAGCCTCATTAGCATTAGCCTTCTATTTTGTTCGACAAACGGTCATACCAATACAGTGAATCAAACTGTGACCAACTCTCAGCAATACAATAAAAACTTAGTCAATGAATGGGTTCAATATAAATTTATCTTTGCTGAATTAGAACAACAAGGCGCTGCAATGCAGGAGCAAATCATTCAACAGCTAGGGACTAAAACCAAAACCGGTGGTAGTAGCACGCCAGAACAACAAATCAATAAACTGGTTGCTCTAGGCAAACAAAAATTTGAAAGCATTCAACCACAAACAGTTGAAGTGAAAAAACTTCTAAAACTACAAACCGAAAATGTTGAAATGATGGCAAAAGTCATGCCGAATCATTTCAAATTAATGTCTGACAAAGAAAATACTAAAATTGACACCAATGCACATTTTGAGCAATTCATGAAATTTTCAGCGACAACGGCTGCTGCCAATAGCTATGATTTGGAGGTTGAAAAATTAGTCATGCAATATCTCAAAGACAATCCTTTAAGATAGTCTCAAGTTAATCGAAATAATTTAATGAAATAGAGCCTTGCTAAAAACAGGAATCTCAAGGGACAATATATCCATTGAAATTGTATGTATTTAGCTATGGCTCATTCTCTTGACATCCTCGGCGGTATCAGCGCTGAACAATTCCTTGCCGAATATTGGCAGAAAAAACCATTATTGGTTCGTAATGCACTCCCTGAAATTGCCCATATACTAGAACCCAAAGACATTCTTGAATTGGCTTTAGAAGATAACGTCACTGCACGTCTCATCAAACAAAAAGATCGTGATCCTAACCAATGGACAGTAAAATCTTCTCCACTACTTAAAGCTGATTTTCAAAAAATGCCGAAACTGTGGACTTTATTGGTTCAAGCTGTCGATCATTATTCTTTTGACCTAGCCGAGCTTTGGAAGCAGTTTTCATTTATTCCCCAATGGCGTCGTGATGACATCATGGTGTCGTATGCACAAAAAGGTGGCTCTGTCGGACAACATTTTGATTTTTACGATGTATTCCTCGTACAAGGCTATGGTCACCGCCGTTGGCAATTGGGTCAGATGTGTGATGCAGATACAGCATTTGTCGAAGGTCAACCACTTCGCTTACTGCCAGAAATGGACGTTCATTTTGATGAAGTGCTTGCTCCCGGCGACTTACTTTATGTGCCACCAGGCCTATCACACTATGGCGTAGCTGAAGATGAATGTCTGACCTATTCATTTGGCTTCCGCATGCCAAATGTCACTGAAATGATGGATCGAGTGACAGATAAATTCACAGACAATCCTCTACTTAAAAATCCATTAACTGATATTTTACGTGACCAAATCAGTGCGATTGGCCAAGTGACTGAAAATGAACTTGAGTATTTAAAAGAAAAATTATTTGAACAATTGCAAAATTCAACCGTACTTGAAGATGCAATCATGAGCTTAATGTCAGAACCTAAATATCCTGACAATATTCCTGAAGCAGAAGAAATCGGCACTGGTGATTTAGAGGAAGCTCTAGATCAAGGCTATCAACTCATGTTAGAACCTGCTTCACGCTTACTTTACACAGAGCAAGATGGTGATATTTTGTTTTGGGCAAATGGCGAAGGAGTCTGTATCTCAGACGAGTTTGCAGTGCATTTAAAAAACATTGCCGATGGTCAAAGTCTAGCGTTAGATGAGTCTTTATATGATGCTGATATCTTAGAAGATATTGCCATGCTGTTAAATGAATCTGTACTCATGCTCGTCCCAATAGAAGCAGAATAAAATCAAAATAAAGGGAGCGTCATGCTCCCTTTTTCTACTACTAGATATCATTATTTTCGCTTTCTACGATTTAAAAAATTTTCGACTTGATCAGCTTTTTTCTCCACGATTACACGATAAACCCATACAATCAATAACACCAATCCAATAAACCAAAGATAGCGCATTACACCGTATTGACCACCTTTGCCTTGCCAAATTTGTAATTCAATACTTTGAAACTCTACATTCCTTGACTCTAACAAACTCAGTTGACTAATCATACTATTTGGGTCGTTGGCAGCATTGACTGAAAAAGGCGCACCGTCCATAACAAAAATAAATTCTTGTCCTGCATCCAATGTTTCTAATCGTTCAATCTGATCAATACCTGCATCCATTTGCATAAGATTGCTTGAGGTTTGTTGAATAGCGGCATTGTAGTTATCAATTTGAAATTTTACAGATACCTCACCACTGGTCATTGCCCTACCTTTGACCAACAAGACTGCACGATATGGGTTTTGATTGGATGTCGCCGTGTAATCCACTGCAAAATTTTTAGTGTTTAATGTATTTGTATCGCTTTGACTTTCACTGAGTAATTGCTGAATTTCTTCGGTACTTAACACCGCATGCTGGAACAAAATCTGCCCATACTCACCTGGTTTAGGCGCATGATCCTGCGAACCACAAGCTGCTATAAAAGTGACACAGCAGAACAATGCAATGCGCTTTAGATGACTTAATATCGAATTGATCATCATTTTTATTATTTCAACATATTATTTTATGCAGCTGATTTTAAATTAATTTCTGTATGAATAATCGTACAGCCTTGCTGAGAATGAATTTTGAAATTTCCGCCTATACGCTCCACACGCATTTTCATGCTTCTCATACCGATACTCATGCCATGATTTGAAACACTCTCAACATCAAAACCGACGCCATCATCTTCAATAGTTAATAACAATGCGCCATTTTCGAACTGTGACAGCGTGACATTGACATGATTTGCTTGGCTATGTTTCACAATATTGGTTAGGCTTTCTTCAATCACTCGTATTAAAGTCAGACACTGAATTGCCGTTGGTTTGATCGCCCACTGCGAAGGAATACACCATTTGGCATTCATTTCCACTTCATCCATCAACTGACTAAAGCGATGTCGAACAGGTGCGATCCAGAGCAAAGGTGAATCTGGCACTTTACTGTCTAAAGAAGATCCACTATCAATAATTTGCCTTAAATCATCGCGCAATAATTTCAACATCGACAAGAACTGTCTGTTTGGAATATTACTTTCACACTGATCAACCAAGATCATCGAGCGCACA
Source organism: Acinetobacter sp. YH12098 (assembly GCF_013419235.1). Lineage (NCBI taxonomy): Bacteria > Pseudomonadati > Pseudomonadota > Gammaproteobacteria > Moraxellales > Moraxellaceae > Acinetobacter > Acinetobacter sp. YH12098. Next base: position 44,764 of record NZ_VPAO01000026.1, on the reverse strand, counting down.
ATGGATGCGCCCAGACCATCATGCAGATCATGTGATAATTTAATCCGTTCCTGTAAGCGTACATTACTCAGTTCAAGCTGATGTTTATCATTCAAGCTACTGCATAATTCATCACTGACTTTCTGAACTTCAAATGCCAAATCATCATTATATTTTTCAATTTTCTGTATATTCCGATTGAGTCTCGCCCCCAAGATCACCACGATAAATAAGGTAATAATCGGTGAGGTAAATGGAGATAACGGTGTAAAACCATGTTTTGGAAAGAGGGCCAGTACTGTGATGTCTGCAATGACTATCACAATAATCGCAGTCAAACAAAGTGCTAATAAAGTATAATCCCTTCTTCTTTCTTTAAAACTAATCCAGCAAAGATAAATGTAAGTGATAAAAAAGAGGCTGCAATATAATAAGAAAATGAGGCTCGAAATTTCCGCATTTTGTTCAAATGGCCAAATACACACTACACCAATCAGAGATGCTGTCAGCATGGTAAATGACAGCTCAATGCGAGGAAATTTACGCCCAAGAAAGCGCAAAATATAGATGCTAAAACACTGAAAGTACAGCATTGCAAAAATCAGATTGGCTTTGGTGGAAAATATTGAATCTGGGTACGGAAAGGTTTCAGTGGTCAGTGCATTACTGAGAAATAAAATCCACAACACCGTTGAAAGCGCAAACCAGCCAAAACTAGTATCCCGACGTCGCATCAACCAAATAATGAAGCAAATTAGACCCAAGACCCCAGAAAGAAAAATATTTAATTGTAATATAGTTCGACGAGTCCAAGTGGCTTCTTCGGCCTGCTCTATTGTTGCCATGACATTGTTAAATTTCACCGGACCCAAGCCAGCATTTAGACTCGAGTAGCCATAAACATAGATCAAGGTTTCATTATGATCATGCTTGATTCCACTTATCGGTAAAATCCAATAGCGTGCAACATTCCAACTTTTAGAGACCGGTTCTTGAAGATTTTTATTGGTCCACAGCAAGTCGCCATTCAGAAAGACTGAACCCGTATTAATAATGTAATCAACATATAGTGCGATGGGTTCTGCCAAACGCGCATTTTTACAGTACCAAGACCAGTCTAATTTATACCAAGCACCACCTTGATAACCCTCCCAGTCTTTATCTTCTTTCCAACGGTCAGGTAATTGCGTGGTTTTCCATCCAGTTCTGGGTAATTCTTGATTGGATGGTGTCTTCACCCGTGAAATGCTATTCACAGTTACATTACATTGATCATTTACAGGGAAAACTTGCTCTGCATGACTCAAGCTCCCCCATACTAAACAGAGGATAAATAAGAAAAAATATCCTCCTTTACGCATTATAAAATACCCATAGATCTTGCTGTACTCACAGCTTTGGTTCGTTTCGTTACGGCTAATTTGCGATAAATATGTTTAATATGGCTTTCTACCGTATAGCGAGAAACAAAAAGCTGTTCAGCAATCTCACGGTTACTCAAACCTTGAGCAACCAAACATAAAATTTCTTTTTCACGACTGGTCAAGAGGTTCAGGTCTGCTTCATCGGCGACTGTTTGTTCTGGACTTGGCGCTTCGGCTTCGGATATTTGTTTAAGGATTTCTCGTGCAATAAATGGGTCAATCGGCGCCCCACCACGTAAAATACTCCGAATAGATAAAAGTACTTCAGCATCATCACGTTCTTTTAATACATAGCCCGTTGCACCTGCTTTAATTGCGGCAAATAAGCTTTCTTGTGTACTCCATGCAGAGACAACCAAGATCATGGTATTACTTTCGAGGGAACGTATTTTTTCAATAATTTCGATACCACTACCATCAGGCAAACCTAAGTCAACTAAGGCTAAGGATATCGGTTGGGTCTCTACGGCTTGAATAGATTCTTTAACATTTTTGGTGAAGATAAGCTCTTCACGCTTATAACCCAGCTCTGTCAAAATTTGACGTAAACGTAATTGAATAATTTCCTCATCTTCAACGACGAGCACCGGTACGGGTAGTATGACTTCTTGTGGTGACATGATTTACTTCCCCCGAAAAAATGAAATGTCTTTTACATTAATGAGTTTAATCCTTTTAGGATATCCCTATAATTAAGTAAATTTCTTATTTTTTAACAATTTATTCTAATTCAATTGATGCAGCTATGATGCATTTTTCTTCTAATTTTAAATCCATTTAACATTACAATATGTGTATAGCCATCAGTCTGACTATACACTGCACTTAGCTTAAACTTGAGTGAGATTAGCTCAAATATTGCTTCTTCAGATATTTTACAATTTTTTCAGATTCAAAAAGTTCTACACCAGTATTAGGATCTTTCAAATATGGCACTTGAATATTGTTCCCCATGATTTTTAACACTTGTTCACGCTTGCCACCTTTCAGGGGTACATATTTACCAGGTCTTAAGCGCATTACCGCTAATCCCTGATCTTGCCAACGTTCCTTAGCCACATTATGAAAGATATATGCCAATTCCATTTCAGACAATGCGCTACGTACGATACGTGTATATGGACTCGCTTCAAAACCCCATAGTTCTAAGAGTTGAGTTGGTGCATCACGATGAATGACTTTACGGTGCACCCACACGCCTTGAGCCCCATTAATTAAGGTTCCAACATAGGCAACATACGGAATTTTAGGATAATTGGCATATTTCTTAGGAGTCTGACCTGTTTTGCCATAATGTTTAAATAGATGATGAATTATTTGCTGAGATTCGTACAAACGATCCCCAGTATTGTCATCCACCAAGAAAGGGAATTGCTGTTTTCCACCTAATTTCTGTACCTCTAAACGGTACTTTTTAGCCCCTTTGGGACATGGGTAAACCTCATAATCCAAATTAAGTGTGGTCAAAACTTCACGCACACGACGGCAATACGGAGAACCTTCAAATTCGTACAGTTTAAGGGCTTTTTCAGGTTGTTTGGGATAAGGCGTCCCATTTGTACCTCGTCCGCCTTCTGCTACGCCTGAGAGCAACGCTTGCGCCACTTTTAATTGATGCAACAACATACTTTTTCCTTTCTTTTTTTATTTGGTATTTTTATACAACAGCCGAGAGTCCTCAGCTGATGTTTGTATTTTCTTTTTCACATTTATATCGTCGTGTATGAGCAAGAATTACGCTTTCATTCCACGACTAAAAATTCAAATACGCTTATAAAGCAACCAATTGCTCTTTTGAAACAACGATGCCGTTATTATCAGCATAGATAAAATCACCAGACTGAATGTTTACACCACCAAAACTTAATGGAATATCTGTTTCACCCACGCCTTTGCGGTTGCTTTTTTGTGGAATCGCAGCCAAAGCATGCACACCTAAATCAAGTTCTGCAATCGCATCAACATCACGCACGCAGCCGTAAATAATGACACCATTCCAATGATTGTTGACTGCAGATTCAGCAATCATATCACCCATCAAGGCACAGCGCATCGACGCACCACCATCCACAACCAATACTTTACCCGTACCATCGGTTGCCAATAATTCTTTAACACGAGAGTTATCTTCAAAACATTTGACCGTCACCACCTGACCGCCAAAACTTTTTCGTGCACCATAACTTTGAAAGAATTTACCATCCATTGATGGGATCACCACTTGTAATTCTTTATCTGGATAATCATCAAGTAAATCACAAGTGACGAATGGAACTGTAGACACGGTATTTCCCTCATTTAATTGTTAGTATGCATAAATTATCATAAATCTCGAACTTTTCAGTCTGAGTTTGTGCCGCCTCGACCATAGTATGAGTCACTTGCTGTGCTGTCACTGGCTTAAATTTAAAACGGTCAGGTACAAAATGCGAAAAGCGCATATAAAGTTTCTGTGTCGCATCTTCTAAACGTCGCGATTCATGACGTTCACCAAGTAGCAGCGAAGGCTTTAATATCGAAAGTTGATTTAACTTTAAGGTTTTTAAATAATATTCTAATTCACCTTTGACTCGATTATAAAAAAACGCGGAATTGGCTTCTGCACCCATAGCACTAACTATGATCAAATGGGTTTCTGTATATTCTAATAATTCAGCGAAATGCGCATTGATGCTAAAATCGATCTGATAAAAATGATCTTTAGACCCTGCTTTTTTAATGGTCGAGCCTAAACAACTAAAGGCATGACTATAATCTCGCACATCATCCTGAGTCAGGGAAAGAAAGTCACTGATCACCAATTGTTGAACTTTTGCCAGTCCATTCAGTTCATGGTCACGTTGACGTACCACAGCTGTAATATTCTTACATCCTGTATTTTGACTGAGCTGACGAACCAGCTCCCGCCCGACCAATCCTGTTGCCCCAATGACAATTGCATTCTCTATACTTTTAGTCATTTTTCATACAATCTCAATAACTTTAGACTAATCTAACGTTTTCTTTAAAATTTTTCTGCATCTAAAATGTTGTCAAAGCATGTCAAGACTTGACTTAAGCGCTTAGTTTAATCACAATATGGCACTTGTTTACGGGCTGGTGATAGTTCTTCTGATGTTGGTTTTCAGATGTAATTTCAGCCCGCCCAGACCAATCTATTTCAAGGAGTGCACGAGTGGCAAACTCTGCTCAAGCAAAAAAACGTGCTCGTCAAAACGTTAAAGCACGTCAACACAACGCAAGCTTACGTTCTATGGTTCGTACTTATCTTAAACGCACAGTAGCTGCTATTGCTGCTGGTGATTACGCTGTCGCTACAGAAGCTTACAAAAAAGCTGTTCCTGTAATCGACCGTATGGCTGATAAAGGCATCATCCATAAAAACAAAGCTGCTCGTCATAAGAGCCGTTTAAATGCACAAGTTAAAGCTTTAGCTAACTAATTTGTTGCGATGAAAAAAGCCCTTTTTAGGGCTTTTTTTGTGCCTATCGATTTTTAAAGGCAAAAAAATAAGGTCCAATAATGACCTTATTTTCTATTTACAGATTATTTATTAATCAGCTTCATATTCGTCGCTGATAAATATGTCCATAATAAGTTTTGGCTTGCTGTCAAATTTGTCCAACGTTGATTGCCACCATTGGTACAGCTATATCGAATTAAATCCGCACGATTATTCTGCAAACGTCCCGTATTTAAATCCATACATTGACCACTTTGACGAATCGTTGTAGTCGCAGGGTCCATGGTCCAAATTTGGTTGGTTTGGTTTAACACGCAACGTTCTAGCGTCACTTTAGCTGAACCACCATTGCCTGTAATACATTGATCTGGATTTGACTTGCTGTGTATACGACCAATCACATCATATACCCACTGTTCAGTTTCATCCGCAGTACAACCGCTTGGACCACTGATGTATAAATTTAATGTTCCATCAGTTAAGGTTTCAGATTTCAAACAGTTGTTACCATTTTTGATTAATGTCGCCTGCTCAAACAAACCTTCTTGAGTGACTGAAAGCTTTTTTATAAATGCTTCGAGTGCGCTTTGCGCCTCAGGTACTTGATTGTTTAGGTCTTGAGCATACACATTCATCCAACGATTTAGTCGGTATGCGGTGTTTTGTTGCGACTCATAACGGGTTAATTGCTGACGCGCCACACTATTCATTAATGACTTGTCATTTTTATATGACTCATACAGCATTTTTTCAGTTGGATTTAGTACAACAACAGCATTTGCAGCTTGCGCTTCTAAAGCACTTTCCAATTGAGGAAGTTCAATAGCACGCAAAGCACTATAACCATGTTGACGTCCAATTTTGACGGCCGGCTTGATCGCTGTGCTGTAAACTGGAATATCAATATTTGCTAATAATTTGGCTTCTTCACCTGCTTTTTTACAGTATAAATCGACATTCTGTGGTTGATCTGCCAAAGCTAAATTGACATGCAGTTTATTGGCATTACTGCCTAATCGTGCAGGTGCTAAAGCAATATTGTTGACTTTATTCGTGTATTGCACATTCAACCAACATGCAGCTTGGTCTAAGGCCGTATTGGCCGCCGTTAAATCATAAACATTACCCCAGTTTGAACGTGCCGCAGGATATAACAAACCGACTTGATTGACTGGATCATAGCCACCTAAAATGGTAATGACAGGCTGACCAAATACTCGTGGTCGTGGATAATTTTGATCTGCGTTATACCAAACCGGAGCCGTAGAATTTGGCATTTTCGGTTGTGCAACCTCCATCTCACGAGTGATTTTGTTCCACTTTTTGTAGCCGGTAGGCGAAGTTTCATCCCAGACATAACGGTCAAAGTGCGGTTGAATTTTCAGGAATGTACTGTAGCCCGTGTAATGCGTATATCGTGATACATTACTATCGGTATATCCGCCAGACATCGCATCTTTACCGTATGGGAACATATTTTTAAAATTAGGGATCCCATTGCTACCATCCCACTTCCATGTCGCCGTCCACGATAAATTACCACGCATCATATGACGGTTAGCAATATAACCCCATCCACTATCCGCATGGTGTGCAGCCCAAAATAGGTTGTCACCCACCTGACCAGGGTAATGCCCTAAACCATAGTGATGGCCAATTTCATGGCTAAATTCATTCCCTACAGAATCATAAAGTGTCAGCATACCATTACCACCACTCAGGCCATGGGTATGCACACCATTGGCATAGTTCCCCTTCGTATGATGGACAACTACTGTTTGGGTTAATTGTGGCTGACTTTGGTTGGCCATAGATGCACTAGTAATACCCCAGTTAGCAAGGTTTATACCAACACTAAAGGTTGATTTACCGACATCCTCACGCATGTCTCCTGCATAAACACCACCATCTCCGGCACTTTTACTGTCATAAATAACACCTGAAGATACCATTGCACGTGTTAACTGCATATCGTCATATTGTGCAACCGTCATTTCTGCTGCAGGAATGGTTTGGAAATAATCTGTGCCCGCTTTTTCAGGCTCTAGTAGCATATAGTGGCCTGTAGAATTTGGCTTATCTGCCAACATACCGACACGGATATTATTTAAAACCAATTCACCTGGTGCAGCAAAATCGATTTTATCCTCAGCCAATTCACCGCTGACTTTATTTGCGTCAATAAATTTTAATCTTAGACCGGGTTTAACTTCATCCCAATTGAGTTTCGTGGTCCACGCGCGTTTACTGTACCAAACATCTGGACGACCTCTTTGCCCACTCTGGTCTGAAACAGGCATTTGCGTCGGATCATCCAATGTCGCGGTACGAATTAAGCGGTTGTTTTGATAGATTTCTACTTTGAGTTGCTTGATGTTTTGCATATCAAGTGTTGGCGTCACGATAAGCAGCGCTTCTTTTTCACTGGTTAACCGTGGCATTTTCTTGGCTTCGTTCGCATTCGGATCGACGACATGACTTTGACCAAATTGAACTTGCGCTGAAAAGCTGCCGACTAAATCATTTCGTATTTCACGAACAGCATCATTGGCATCGTAGTCATAAAAGCCAATACTGGTATCATCGACAATATCTTGGGTTGGTTCTGGATAACTGGCAGTTGATGCAGAGCCACCTGAACTATTACCACCGCCTCCACCACCACAAGCAACTAACATTAATGACACAATACAAATTGATAATTTGTTATATGAAAAATCTATCACACTTTTCACCACTATTCCCCAATTAGCCACAAAAGAATCCAATAAAGAGACTTACATAAAATATATAAATCAATAATTTACAACAAAGTTAATGCTATTTTCTTTTTATTAATCATTCAATTGCCGCGTTTTGTCACTTATTAACAATTCAAATTAAATCTAAATATTTAGTATTGGCTGAATCACGATTGCTGTGACAGGTACTTCACTTATCAACTAAAATTAAGGTGTAGTCCTTTAAATACAATCATATATTCCCGACAAAAATTGTCAGGATATTTTTAGAAACTTTGTAAATAAAAATTTTTAGAAATGGTTTAATCCCATATATTTTTTATGGTATTTTAATTTTCATCCTAGGCAGCCATTGCTGTACAAATGAAAAGAGGGATAAAAATGTCGATTAACCAATTTTTGCCATCATTAGAAAAATTTGCAGAAGCAGAACATCAATATATTGAATATTTTACATCGAAAGGTGAAAAAGACATTTTAGGTAAAGTCATTTCAAATATGAAATCGACCGCTGAGATTCAAGCCTCTCAAGGCGTAGACTCATGGTTAGCATATGGCGTGTATTTACCTGCTGTAGAACGCATCTTTGCGCTACATCAAGGTGAAACAGAAGCTGAATTTTTTGAACGCACACAATATCCCGTTGAACTCGTGCAAGCATATAGCATTAAAGATCATGACATTGCGACATTGATTGCCGCTGACAAATATAGTCGAATCCACCAACAGCATCTCCCTGTTAATACTAGCCGCTGGCCATATAGTGACGACGGTTCAAGTATTGATTTAAATCAGTACCCTGCGCGAATTAAAGCCAATATTTAATTTTTTTAATGTAATATTGAAGCAGATAAAAAAGGCATCCATGTATAGGATGCTTTTTTTAAATATTTTGTCCTGCGCAATATTTCTTAGAGTTGCTGTTCAGCCTGCTGAAATTCACGAATATTTAATTCATTTAGTTCACCACGCCAGATCCATTTCAGTTTTGACTCAAGGAATACATCTCCTTCAAACCAAACAAATAAACCTTCCATCATTTTCGGCCAGTCTTCGCGTGTCACGATATTTTTACCTGAAATAATGGCAAGAATTGCAGCCAAAATCGTATCATGACTCACCGCTAGACTCAGACCATAATCATTGGTTGGATGAGTGTTGTAAATCAACTCCAAAACATCTACCACCCCATGAATGGGCTGTTTCATACCCGGCAAAGCATTATTCACAAAACTATTGATAAAGCCTAAAGCACCTTGCTTTTGAAAGTATGGTCCTGCTTTTTTAATATCGAGCACAAAACTCCCCGGCTCGACCAATAATCCTTGTTCAATGATCTCGATATGGTGGGTATTTGGCTCAATCGTGACGTTATCTGCACCTTGAATCATCAATGCTGCTGTATCCACACAGCGCTGAATTGGACTCGAAATACAGTGTTGAATGACACGATCGGTATTTTCAACCAAATAGCTGCCCCACGCTTCGGCTAAATCACGTCCTTGATGCGTCAGTTGCAAGTCATAACCAGCCAAACCCTGTCCTTGTACAACTTCACGAATGGAATGACGTGTAAACAATGTTACAGGCGTCTTTTCATCCGGCAATAAGTCTATTGCTTTCAGCATACTAGGAGGGAGCAAATCTAGGGCCATAATTGACAGTTCTTAATTGCAGGAGATTTAACGGAGTGTGCTGACACTATAGCATGAACCCGATTTAGCTCAAGTTTTGTCAGGCATGTTTGCCAAAGCATTTAAGGCCAATTCTTTCATTTCGGCATTTTTAAATGCAATAAATCCACCATTTAATAAAGTCTTGCGCTGGTTATATAAAAATGCGCGACCTTTAAAATCAACCAAACCACCACCAATACGCTCGATTAAACATTGTCCAGCGCTGGTATCCCATTCACAGGTAGGATGAAAACGCGGGTAAATATCCACTCGATCTTCTAACATCATACAAAACTTATATGCACTACCAGCATGGTAGGCCTGATAAGGACTGAGTTTTGCTAAAGCGTCTAGATAATCCGTATAAATCGGCTTATTTTTAGCACTCTGACTCAAGCCAACGTGTACGACATTCTCTACAGAGGTTTGAACATATTCATACCATGCAGTTGACTGGCTATCATATTTCAGCGGCAGTCCCGCAAAGGGGCAAATATATACGCTATATTCCCCTGGGATCGCCAATATAGCAAAAGTGGTATTGGCCCCATCTACCAAACTCAGATTAATGGTAAATTCAGGTCTTTTATGTAAAAACTCTTTGGTACCATCCAAGGGATCAAGCAGCCAAAATTTTTGCCATTGCATACGCTCAGACTTATCACCTTCTTCTGACAATACAGGCAAGTTAGAAACTTTGGATAATGCTTGGGTAATATAGCTATTTGCACGATAGTCCGCCTGCGTTACCGGTGAATCATCACTTTTACGTTCCACATCAAAATCTGCACCTGAGCAATAACGCTGATATTCTTCTCGCAAAATTTCGCAAGCTTGTGTCACAATGGGAACCAACTGCAAAATCAGTGGGTCTTGCGGTGCTGTTGTTGTTTTAAACATAGAATACCTTTATATGCCAAATTACTCAGAAAAGCCGACGATCATCTTTGATATGGACGGTACTTTACTCGATCTTGCTTATGATGATTTTATCTGGAATGAGCTGCTGCCAATTCGCTATGCTGAACAGCATCAGTGCTCACTAGAACAAAGCAAGCAAACGCTATTTAGTTTTTATCAACAGCATAATCATACCCTAAAATGGTACTCCTCTCGCTTTTGGACGTCACAAGTTGGCGTTGATGTTCTGGAAATGCAAATAGAACAAAAAGCCAAAGTAGCTAAACGCAAAGGCTGCATCGAGCTGCTTACCTATCTTAAAGAAAATGGCTATCCTATTTGGCTTGCGACCAATGCCGACTTTGCAGGCTTACAATTCAAACTCGAAGAAACCGGTCTTCGTGATTATTTTGATGTTATCGTCAGTTCAGAAACTCTCGGTCATGCCAAAGAGTTTATTGAGTTTTGGCAAATATTAGCAAGCAAACATTCCTTCTATGCAAAAAACTGTTACTTCATTGATGACACAGAAAAAGTGCTCAATGGTGCAAAACTTTTTGGGATTGAACAGCTCTATTCGATTCAGCAGCCGTCATCTGCCAAAGCGCCTCGCGAGACTTGCAATTATCCAATGCTGTCCGAATTAACAGATTTAATCCCTATTTTAGAAGCTCAAACGACTGAGCAAGTCGAGGAACAGAAAAAATATGCGTAAATCAAATCTACCCGAAGATGCGGTTGGTATGCGTATAGACAAATGGTTGTGGGCTGCACGTTTTTTTAAAACACGCTCTATTGCCAAAAATGCTATTGAAGGCGGTAAAGTTAATCATAATGGCGAACGCGTTAAAGTCTCTCGTGAAGTTCGTGTAGGCATGGAATTAACCATTGCACAAGGCCTTGAGAAAAAAACCGTGGTGGTGAAAGCACTGTCGGATGTTCGTGGGCCTGCCCCAACCGCTCAGCTGCTTTATGATGAAACTGAGGTCAGTATTGCAAAACGAGAATTGCTCGCATCACAAAGAAAGTTGCATAATCTAGCTCGGCCAGATCATCGACCAAGTAAAAAAGATCGTCGAGATATTGGTAAATTTAAAAGAGAAAATGATCAACAGTTTGACCAGCAATGGTCTTATAATGATGATTAAGTTAAAGCGTCACAACATGTCGCACCTGTTGTGATTTTCATAGAACAAAAGGATGATTTCTGTCACTATACCCTCGTGGAACAGATTTAAACTGAATACATCCACTTGAGTATATTGTTTCGTGACATCGTATTGAGGTTGTAAGATGGATGATAATAAAAGCAAGGCGTTAAATGCGGCCTTAAGCCAAATTGAAAAGCAGTTTGGTAAAAACACCGTAATGCGTCTTGGTGATAATACTGTACAGGCAGTTGAAGCTGTCTCTACGGGTTCTTTAACACTAGATATCGCACTAGGTATTGGTGGTTTACCTAAAGGCCGTATCGTAGAAATCTACGGTCCTGAATCTTCTGGTAAAACGACTATGACATTACAAGCCATTGCGCAATGTCAAAAAACTGGCGGTACTTGTGCATTCATCGATGCTGAACATGCATTAGACCCTCAATACGCACGTAAACTTGGCGTAGATATTGATAACCTACTTGTTTCACAGCCAGACAATGGTGAACAAGCACTTGAAATTGCAGACATGCTGGTACGTTCAGGTGCCATTGACCTGATCGTTGTCGACTCGGTCGCTGCACTTACCCCACGTGCCGAAATTGAAGGCGAAATGGGTGACTCACACATGGGCTTACAAGCTCGTCTGATGAGCCAAGCACTGCGTAAAATTACCGGTAATGCGAAACGTTCTAACTGTATGGTGATCTTCATTAACCAAATCCGTATGAAGATTGGTGTAATGTTTGGTAGCCCTGAAACCACAACGGGTGGTAATGCACTTAAATTCTATGCGTCTGTACGTTTAGATATCCGCCGTATTGGTCAAGTGAAAGAAGGCGACGAAATCATTGGTTCAGAAACCAAAGTAAAAGTTGTGAAAAACAAAATGGCTCCTCCATTCCGTGAAGCGATTTTCCAAATTCTTTATGGTAAAGGCGTGAACCATTTAGGTGAACTTGTTGACCTCGCTGTACAACAAGAAATTGTTCAAAAAGCAGGTGCTTGGTATTCATACCAAGGTGACAAGATTGGTCAAGGTAAAAACAATACCATTCGCCACTTAGAAGAACACCCTGAACTTGCACAAACCATTGAAAAACTGATTCGTGAACAACTTCTGACTACAGGTACAGCACCTGCAGAAGACAAAGACGAAGAAGAACCAGACTTTTTAGATGCTTAATTACAGCATGCTTTAATAGCAGACAAAAACGCCCTACGGGGCGTTTTGTTTTGCACTCAAAATTTGTATTAAAATGACCCCATGACTAAAGACCATTTTCCACTCTTGCTCGACTATGAAGCACTAAAACAACAGTTTGCAGAAGCTGAAGAACCCACCAGCGTAAATCATGCTTCACAAACTGACATCCCGCATGACAATGCTTCAGTGATCGATCACTCTGCGTTGCATTTTGATGCCAATGGTAAAGATGTTCAAGCTGAAAAAAAACCAGGACTGCGCGGCTCTCGTCTACGCTCCTACGCCTTTGCAGTACTCACACGCAAAGAATACTCAAAAGCAGATTTAATCGAGAAATTAGCACTGTATGCGGATAGTCGTGAAGAAGTCATACACTTGGTGGAAGAACTCGCACGTGAGAACTATCAAAGCGATCAGCGTGTAGCAGAAATGCTGTTGTCGAGTCAAAAGCGTAAAGGTAAAGGTCCCAACCGTATAAAGCTCGCTTTAAAAAATAAAAAAGTAGACAGTGAATTAATTCAGGATGAATTAAAAGAAACAGATTGGGTCGCCGAAGCCTACCAGCTCAAGATCAAAAAATTTGGCAAAGCTGTTGAACGTGATCCAAAACAAAAAGCCAAACAAATACGTTTTTTACAATATCGAGGATTCGATCTCGATACAATTTTTAAAGTGATTGCACGTAAAGAATTTGATGCCGAATAACAAAGATATAGATCTAAATAAAGAATTAATAAAACTAAAATAAAGAAGAATCTAGGATTAAAAAAAATGAGAGGAAGTTTAATTTATTATGATTGAAACTGGTGGCAACCCTACCAGCAAGACTTCGGCACATCATATTTCTACTACCGTTGCTACCTTCCGGTCCTGGCGGGGTTTGTAGAGTACAATTGCGAAGTAACCGGCAGGGCTACCATTGCAAGAACAGAGTATAGAGATTTTTGATAAACATGCAAGACTAAAACCAAGAATTCCTGAGTAGAAAACACTGTTTGATTATTTATAAATCAATATGATGGTCGATGATGTAGAAAACGTGAAACATCATCACTATATTTTTACTTTAATACACAACAAGATTGTAAAAGCTTATTGCAATTCAGAACTTTGGCGTTTTTAATGTGCTTATCGTTTTATCTAAAGCAGTCTGTAATAAAACTATTCAATACGGACATGCTTGCAACTACATGGAATTTTTATGATGTTTAAACAGCATGTATTGTGTGCCCTTACATTGACTTGTTCAGGTACGCTATTTGCCAATATTCCAATTGAATCTCGCGGTTTGAGTGGCGCTGATAATGGCACTGTGTATACAGCAAATAATACAGCCATTCAAACAGGTGCTGGCTCTACCCCTACACCAACTAATTTGAATTGGCAGCTCATGCAGAAAAACCAACAGCTCGAAAATGAATTGCGTAGCTTACGCGGTAAAATGGAAGAGCAAGACAATATTATCGAACAATTAAAAAGTGAACTTACAAACCGCTATGCAGATTTAGATCAACGTTTAGAGCTACTCCAACAAAAAGTAGATCCGAGTGAAGACACAGAGGCTGCGGAGGATAACCAACAAGGTACTGCACCCAGTAGCAGCTAATATAGCCCCTACACCAGCTAAACAACCTACGACCCAAGCAACATTAAGCTCATCTGCAAAACAACCTGTAAATGCAGGTGGTGACTCACTTGAGCTTGAGAAAGCAGCTTATACCGTTGCTTTAGATGCATATAAACAAGGTGGTGCGAAAAAAGCCATTGCACCAATGAAAAACTTTATTAAGAATAATCCTAATAGCGTCTACATCAGCAATGCATATTTTTGGTTAGCTGAGTTCAACCTTGCTGTTGAACCGACCAACTACGCAGAAGCGAAAAAGAACTATAGTATCGTGGTAGATCAATACCCTGAGTCGACCCGCGCGCCTAGAGCGTTATATCAACTGTATAGCATTGCAAAAGACGTCGATCGAAATAGCAGTTTAGCAACGCAGCTCAAAACCAAGCTTACCCAAAAATATCCAAAATCTGAAGAAGCAGGCTTTGTTAAAAAATAGTCCTATTTTTAACGCAAAAAAAAGACACCTTATAAGGTGTCTTTTTTTATTCGCAGCATTTAGCGTACGATACCGCGCTTAGACTGCTCAAGTGAGTCAATCAACAATTGCGCTTCTGCCACTTCAGGCAAAATTTCAGTACGAATACGCTCAATCGCTTCATTCGTCGTTAAACCATCTTTATAGATCAATTTAAAGGATTCACGTAAACCTTGAATCACATTTTTAGACCAACCTTTACGACGCATGCCTTCAATGTTCATGGCAAAAGCATGGGCTGGATTACCAGATACCATGACATAAGCAGGTACATCTTTCAAAATAAGAGATGCACCACCAATCATACTGTAAGAATCGATTTTACAGAATTGATGAATACCAGAGTTACCACCTACGATGACATAATCACCAATGTGGACATGACCTGCAACGCCGACGTTATTAGCAAAGATATTATGATCACCTACCACACAGTCATGTGCAATATGTGTATTCACCATCAATAAATTATGACTACCAACTTTAGTTAGACCCTGATCTTGAACAGTACCACGGTGTAAACTACAGTGTTCACGAATCGAGTTATGATCCCCGATTTCTAACCAAGTTTCTTCACCAGCATATTTCAAGTCTTGGCAGACTTCACCAACACTGGCAAATTGAAAAATTTCGTTATGTTGACCAATACGGGTATAACCACCCACCACAACATGTGAATGCAGTTTAGTACCCGCTCCAATTGTGACTTGAGGACCAATAATACAATATGGTCCAATTTGCACATCCGGAGCAATTACTGCTGATGAGTCAATAATGGCGGTAGGATGAATTAATTCGTTATTGCTCATGCTGTCTCTGTTTTCTGATGCGAAACCATAATTTCCGCGGTTGCTGCGACTACGCCATCTACAGTGGCAACACAATTATATTTGTAAATGCCACGCTTTTGCATCACTAATTCCGATTTTAATACAAGTTGATCGCCTGCAACGACTTGTTTTTTAAATCGAACCTTCTCTGCACCAGCAAATAAGAACAGCGAACCCGCTGAAGGTTTCTCATTATTCATGATGAAACCTAAAATACCCGATACTTGCGCCAATGCTTCAACAATCAGCACACCCGGCATAATTGGGTATTCAGGGAAATGGCCTTGTAAAAATTCTTCATTAATCGTTACATTTTTATAGCCTACAATCCCGTTGTCAGTCACTTCAACAACACGATCAACCAATAAAAACGGATAACGATGTGGCAAATATTCACGAATAGTCTGAATAGTCATTGGTAATTCAGGTTTTGTGAAAGCTGGGGTATTCGACTCTGTCATCATAATTATTTACGCAATTTAAATGTTGATTCAAGGGACTCAATTTGAGACTGCATATGATCAAGTCGTTTGACCAATTGGGTCAATGGCACATCTGCTAATTGTTTAAAGCGGATTGCTGCCTTTTTCCAAGAACCACTTTCAAGCATTGGCGTACCTGAAGAATAACTCCCAGCAACGGAAATACTTTTTGTGACCATTGACATACCGGTAATTGTCACATTATCTGCAATATTAATGTGACCTACGATACCAACAGCCCCTGCTAGCACACAATTTTTGCCAATAGTTGTACTACCGGCAATACCACATTTCGCAGCCATTGCTGTATTTGCACCAACTTTGACGTTATGCGCGATTTGCACAAGGTTATCAATAATGACACCATCTTCCAAAATTGTGTCATCTAAAGCACCACGGTCGATACTACAATTTGAACCAATACGCACATCATTCCCGATACGCACAGAACCTAATTGAGCAATACGATGCCATTTCCCTTGATAAGGTGCAAAACCAAATCCTTCACCACCGACCACCGTATTTGCATGGATACGTACACGATCACCTAACTTGGCTTCACCAGTAATCGTCACATGCGAATCAATAAAACAATCTTTACCAATTTCAACACCATGATCAATCTTCACTTGTGATTCAATGCGCGTTCCTTCACCCACCACACTATTCGCACCAATCACCACATAATGCCCAATATAAGCAGTATCAGAAATGATTGCAGAAGGATGAATTTGGGCAGTACTTTCAATTCCTGTTTCTACAGATTTTTTTTCAAAAACATGCGTCAGAATAGCGAAAGCCAAATACGGATTGGGTACAACAATAAAGTTTTGCTGTGAAGGGATTTGTGACTGCATGTCTGCAGTCACAATCAGCGCACCAGCCTGAGATTGTTGAGCTTCATTCAGATATTTATCTGCGTTTAAAAATGCAAGCTGATGCGGTTGAGCACTCTCTAAACTTGCCATTCCACTGAATTGCAAGTCTAGCTGGCCAATACATTGACCTTGAACAAGTTGAGCAAGCTTTTCTAAACTGAATTTTTGAGAATTCATTGATTATTTAATTGCATTAACCTTTTG
The DNA here is from genome assembly GCF_013419235.1 of Acinetobacter sp. YH12098. Classification (NCBI taxonomy): domain Bacteria; kingdom Pseudomonadati; phylum Pseudomonadota; class Gammaproteobacteria; order Moraxellales; family Moraxellaceae; genus Acinetobacter; species Acinetobacter sp. YH12098. The sequence continues at coordinate 27,727 of NZ_VPAO01000026.1, read as the reverse complement.
AATCATTTTATCAGTTAAATCAAACTTAGGGTCATACGCAAGTGTTGAATTTTTATTCAAAACAACATCTAACTTATTTTCTGTGCGCAATTGTTCTGCAACTTGCTTAATTCGAGTATCCATCGTGCGATTTAAGGACTGAATATTCCCTTGAACCGAAGCTTGAACTTTTTGCTGTAAATCAGTCAGCTCTTTGAGTTTAGTTTGATACTGTTGACCCATTTGCTGCTTTTGCGCAGCAGTCAACTTATCACCACCTTGCTGAGCTTTCTGTTGCATTGCTTCCAACTCTTTAGCGAGTGATTCAATTTTAGTGGTTTGTGGTTTCAACTGCTGTTGAATTTGAGCATTTTGTTGTTTTAGATAAGCGCTTTGATCAACCACCTTTTCTAAATCAACCACACCGTAACCTGCTGCATGTACCACTGCAGAACATAACATACCCAATACCGCCAAACCAGCAAATAATTTATTCATCTTATCAACCTGTAATTTTGTTATTCCCAGAAGGGTCGTACTTAGAAGGTACGACCAATCTCGAATTGAATTTCTTTTGTTTCATCGCCAGCTTTGTCATTAAGCGGGAATGCATAACTGAGTGAAATTGGACCAATCATCGTGATCCAAGTAAAGCCTGCACCAACGCTATAACGCATATTGTTCATATCAAAACCGAAGTTATCTTTACAGTATTTGCGATCTTCACTTGACTGAGATACATCACATTGGGTATCAAATACTTGTGCGCCTTCAGCAAACAATACTGGGCGTACTTGACGCGCCCAATCCCCTTTAAATGGCACAGGTAGTGCTAATTCAGTACCAAATTGAATTAACGCATTACCACCGACTTCTTCCATATCATAATCAGTCTGATTGGTATCTTGGTAATAAACACCCGGATATTTTGGACCCAACGTACTATTGTCATAACCACGTACCGAACCAAAACCACCTGCATAGAAGTTTTTATAGAATGGCAAATCATTACCATAACCCAACTTACCATAGCCACGGACTACAAAGTCTTTACCGAGTGGGAAGTAGGCTTGGGCATCATACGTAACTTTTTGATATTCAACATCACTACCTGGTAGCGCCACTTCTGCATTCACACGATGAGACATACCTGATGTCGGGAATATTGGACGGTTTAAGGTGTTATATGACCAACCTAAATTTAAATTATAAGTTAAAAAATCACCTTGATACTCAGCACCATATGGCAATGTATTAATCACATTACCATCAGAATCCACGCAACCTTTGTCCACATTAGTTGTACCAGGACAATATTGACCTGTTTTTGTTTCCTTACCACCATGGCTCGTTAAATAATCAGCAACATATGTAGAAACATAAGGACCCGTAGTCACATCAGTTTTATCTACATTTAAACCCATACTGATACTTTGGTTTTCATCGATCGGATAACCAAAGTTGACACCACCACCAAAACTGTCAGTAACATAGTTATTAACGTTATAGTCGTCATCTAACTTGGTTTTACGGTAGTACATGTTATAACCACGACGTACACCATCAATGGTGAAGTACGGGTCAGTTACACTGAGGTTGTAGTAATCTTGAGTCTCTGAACGAGACAAATCGATAGAAACTGCATTACCTGTACCCAAGAAGTTGGTTTGACTCAAACCTGCTTGGAAAGTCACACCCCCACTTTGTGAGAAACCAACAGCTAAAGTACTTGTACCCGAATGCTGCTCTTCAACATTTACATTTAAATCAATTTGATCTGGCGTACCCGGAATACGTGCAGGTTTAACATCAACGGTTTTAAAGAAGCCTGTACGCTCTAAACGCACTTTAGACAAATCAATTTTTTCGTTACTTGCTAATGCGCCTTCCATTTGACGCATTTCACGACGTAGAACTTCATCAGCTGTTTTCGAGTTACCTGTAAAATTAATGCGGCGAACAGTGACTTGCTGACCCGGATTCACATAGTAATTTAAATCGACCAATTTGGTGTCTTTATTGATTTCAGGAACAATGTTCACTTCTGCAAAGTAGTAACCTGCGTTACCGTATTTACGAAGTAAAAGTTGTTTAACACCATTCACTTTTTCTTGTGAATATAAATCGCCATCTTTATAGAGTTTTAAAGCGTTTAAATCAGTTTGCGTATAAAGCGTATCACCTAAGAAATGAGTTTTACCAAACTTAAATTGTTCACCTTCATCCACCGAAACTTCGATAAAGACGTGTTTTTTATCTTCACTCAAATTCAGACTTGAATTGGTAATGTTAAAGTTGATGTAACCTTTGTTGAGATACATCGCACGTAAAGCTTCTAAACTCGCAGCCATCTTTTCACGTGCATAACGGTCATTACGAGAAATGATCGAGTTCCAACCACTTTCTTTTAATGCAAAAATTTGTTTAATTTCACTTTCTTTAAAGACCGTATTACCAATGATATTGATATCAAATACTTTGGCAGATTGGCCTTCTTCAAACTCGATTAAGACATTAACACGGTTATTCGGTTGAGCGGTTGTAATAACTTTGACATCAGCATCATAACGACCTTGCTGCATGTACTGTTGTTCTAATTCAGTTTCAACCGTTTGCAAAGATGATTTCTTTAAAACTTCACCTTCGGACAGACCCATTTTCTTTAAGCCTTCTTCCAAGGCTTCTTTAGGAATAAGTTTATTGCCTTTTAGCTCAACTTTAGAAATAACTGGACGTTCAACCACTGTATATACAAGGGTATTACCGACTTGTGTAGACTTCACATCATCAAACAAACCCGATGCAAACATGCTACGAATTGAGTTTGAAATGATTTGATCATTGACACGATCACCAGCGGAGAATGGGATCATTCCGGCTACATTGTCAGGAGTTAAACGCACTAAGCCATCAACACGAATATCTTGTACTACAAAATCATCTGCTGCATATACTTGTTGTGCTACGGCCATAGCACTAACCAGTGCCAATGGCATAAATAAATGTTTGTGCTGCATGCCAGTCTTTTCCGCTGTTAATTTATTTCGTATAACGTTCTTATAAACGCATAATGTCATTGAATAGAGCCAGTAGCATCATGCTACCCAGCAATACCATACCAATTTTTAATCCAACCAATTGTATTTGTTCAGAAACAGGTTTACCACGAATTAATTCAATAAAATAGTAAATTAAATGACCGCCATCGAGCATAGGAATTGGTAGTAAATTTAAAATACCTAAACTCACACTCATCAGTGCCATAAATGAAATGAAGGTTTGCCACCCCATTTCAGCACTTTGTCCAGCCACTTTCGCAATGGTAATCGGACCAGATAAATTATCCAAACCCACCAAACCACGCACCATTTTTACAATAGAATTCAGGATCATACTAGAGATCTGACCTGTTTTTTCTACCGCTTTTCCCATCGCCTCTACAGGCGTGTATTGAATGGTTTGTTTGTATTCGGCTGGAATATTGACTTTACCCGGATCGCTTTGTACACCTAAAAGCCCTGTGACTTTACCCATTTGGTCACGCTTACCTTGCGGCATCACGTTTAAATGCACAATTTTATTTTGTCGTAAAACATCAATTTTAAGTAACTTTTCTGGAGAAGCTTGTACAACTTGTACAACATCAAACCAGTCTTTCATTTTTACGCCATCAATCGAAACAATTCGATCACCCACTTGCATCCCTTGGCGAATCGCTGCGCCATCTTCACTGAGTTTTGAAACCACTGCAGGAATTTCAGGACGATATGGCGTAAAACCAAGAACATCGAGTGGTGACTGAGTTTGATCGCGTAAAAAACTCTGAATCGGTAAACTGAAGTTTTGAATTTGCCCTGCACGTTCAGCTTGAATTTGAATGTTGCCAGTTTCACCCACACGATCAACCAAGGCATAATTCAAGCGCTCCCAAGTGGATACTTGAGTGCCATCTACGGCAGTAATTTTATCACCAGACTGCATTTGCGCAGCCGCTGCTGGTGTATTTGGTAAAATTTTACCTACGCGCGTATTCAGCTGTTCCTGTGCAGGTAAAAATAAAATCCAAAACAACACCACAGCAAAAGCCAAGTTGATGAGTGGCCCTGCCGCAACAATTGCAATACGCTTCCAAGGGTGTTGTCGGTTAAATGCTTTTGGTAAGTCTTCTGCTGCGACATCACCTTCTCGTTCATCCAACATTTTGACATAACCACCTAGTGGTAATGCAGACAGTTGATATTGAATACCCGACTTCTTTGACGTCCACTTAAGTAGTGTTGGGCCAAAACCAATCGAATACACCAAAACCTTTACGCCCAGTTTACGTGCAACGAAATAATGCCCAAATTCATGAATCGCTATCAGCGGTCCAAGTAGCAATATTGCTGCAATAATCATAAACAAGGCATTCATGTCTTAACTTCCTGAATTCAATACTGCTTTTTCAGCAACCATACGTGCCGATTTATCTGCATGCAAAATAACATCAATATTATTTGCAGCTGAGTTTTCAACTTGCCCCAACACATGTTCCACAATTTGAGGGATTTGAGTAAAGCCAATTTTCTCATGCAAAAATGCTGCCACGGCGATTTCATTGGCTGCATTTAAAATCGTAGGAGCTAAGCCCCCAGCCTTCATGGCTTGACGTGCTAATTTTAGTGCTGGGAATCGCTGTATATCAGGCTGTTCAAAGTTTAACTGTGTATGAACAAATAAATCTAATGGAGGCACATGTGTTTGAATACGCTTTGGCCACGCTAATGCATGAGCAATAGGCGTACACATATCAGGATTACCCATTTGCGCCAAAGTCGAACCATCTACATATTGAACCATTGAATGAATGATACTCTGTGGATGGACAACAACTGTTACAAATTGTTCTTCAACTGCAAAAAGATGACAGGCTTCGATCAATTCCAAGCCTTTATTCATCAGCGTTGCAGAATCAACAGAAATTTTTTGCCCCATCGACCAGTTTGGATGCTTACAGGCTTGAGCAGGCGTTACACTTTGTAATTGTTCTAAACTATGATGTAAAAATGGACCACCAGATGCGGTGAGTAAAATCTGTTTGACACCCAATTTTGGCTGACCATGACGCTCACCTTGTAGATAAGTTTCAGGCAAGCACTGGAAGATTGCATTATGTTCAGAATCGACCGGCAGTAACAAAGCATTATTTTCACGTGCGGTCTGAATCATGATGTCACCCGACATCACCAGCGCTTCTTTATTTGCAAGTAAGACACGTTTACCCGCTTTCGCAGCAGCCAATGTCGGTAGCAACCCTGCTGCACCCACAATAGCGGCCATGACCACATTAACTTGTGGATGTTCTGCTACTGCGATTAATCCGGCTTCATCATGCAAGATTTCAATATCAGTTAATTTTTCAGCTACGAGTAATTGGCGCAGTTCATCCACTTTATTGAATGGAACAACTGCGATTTTCGGTCGATATTGTTTGCATATTTCGACAAGTTCTACAATTCGGCTATGTGCAGTGACTGCAAAAACTGAATACTCTTCGGGGTGCTGTTGCAGAATCTTTAAAGTACTTTGACCAATGGATCCTGTTACACCCAATATACAAACAGATTGTGACATCTATAAATCTACGCCAATTAATTTTAAAACATACATACCTGCTGCAAAGATAGGTGCTGCAGCAAGCAACGAGTCAATACGATCCAGCACACCACCATGTCCGGGAAGAATACGACCAGAATCTTTGATCCCTGCACGACGCTTGATCATCGATTCAAATAAATCACCAAGTACTGAACTAAATACTGTTATTACTGAAAGTATTAAAAATAAAATATGTTCAGCGATGCTTAAATCAAGATAAATAATTTCAACAACAATAACAATTAGCATTGCAGTGAATAGACCGCCATATAAACCTTCGATCGATTTATTTGGGCTCACATCTGGTGCAAGTTTTTTCTTACCAAATTTACGTCCCACGAAGTATGCACCACTGTCTGCACCCCATACCAACAGGAACAGATACATGAGCCACCACGGTGAGTTCATCCACACAGAAAAAATAGCAGTTACCGCAGCAGGAACTAAGACTAAACCAATACCACTCAGACTCGGGTTATACCAGTTATCGTAATCAGGATAAGACTTCACCCAATAGACACTTAAGATCCAAGTAAAGATCGAAGCCGCCCAAAGCAGTAATGCAACATCTGTAAAATGCAATGCTAGTGCTGAAAGAATAGCAGTGACTAGACCATAGCCCCAAGCGAAAGGTTTAATCACATTTTGTGTATTACGCGGCATGAGTTTGAACCACTCATAACCCGCGACAGCTGATGCAATAATCATCAGCACAAGCATTGGGTATTTAGACTCGGTTGCAAACATGCAACTCAGTACAACTGAAACCAGTACCAATGCGGTTATTATCCGCTCTAACATTTATTTATTCTCAAACTGCTCTTGTTGAATCTGCTCTGAGGTCTTACCAAAACGACGTTCACGACCACCAAATACTGCTAGTGCGTCGTCAAATTCTTCAATGGTAAATTCAGGCCATAATGTCTGGGTAAAATAAAGTTCTGCATACGCAGCTTGCCAAAGCAAGAAGTTCGAGAGACGGAAATCACCACCTGTACGAATTAACAAATCTACCGGAGGTAGATCACTTAAACTGACATATTGACCAAAGACTTCAGCATCCACTGCTTCAAGATTTATTTTGTTAGTTAAAACATCTGCTGCGATTTTTTTTGCAGCCTGTGTCATATCCCACATACCACCGTAACTAATTGCAATAGTTAAAGTCATGCTATCGAAATTAGCAGTCCTTTGTTCAGCTTGCAACATTAAGTCACGTAAGTTAGGAGATAAGCGAGAACGATCACCAATAAAACGTAGGGAAATGTTAAATTTTTCCATGCGTGGCAACTGTTCATGAATGGTTTCTTCAAGAAGAGCCATCAACAAATCAACCTCAAACTGAGGACGATTCCAATTTTCACTCGAAAAAGCAAAAACCGTCAGTGCTTGGATATTTCTTTTACGACAATGTTCAACGATGGGATCTAGGATGTCCTTTCCAGAACGATGCCCTTCACCTTTTTGCATTTGATTCTTTTTGGCAAAACGATTGTTGCCATCCATAATGATGGCAACATGTTTTGGAAGACGGGAAGTTTCTTCAGATGAGGTCATTAAAACTTAGACCTTCATCAATTCAGCTTCTTTTGCAGCCAGACGTTTTTCAACTTCAGCAACGAATTTGTCTGTGATTTTTTGAATGTCATCACCCGCGCGACGCTCATCATCTTCAGAAATTTCTTTTTCTTTTAACAATGCTTTGATATCACCCAAAACATCACGACGGATGTTACGGATCGCAACTTTTGCATTTTCAGCTTCGTTACGTGCAACTTTCTGCATGTCTTTACGTGTTTCTTCTGTTAATGCAGCCATAGGAACACGAATAGCATCAGCAGTAATCGGGTTTAAGCCCAAGTCAGATTCACGAATTGCTTTATCAATTGCAGCAACCATTGAACGTTCAAAAGGCTGAACAAGTAGAGTACGAGAGTCTTCTACACCCACGTTCGCTACTTGGTTTAATGGCACATCAGAGCCATAGTAAGGAACCATAACACCATTTAAAATTGATGGGTGCGCGCGGCCTGTACGAACTTTGGCAAAACCATGCTCTAGAGAATCTAGAGATTTGTTCATACGGTCTTCTGCGTCTTTTTTAAGATCGTTAATCATGTGATCTTCCTTACTTAATTCGAAAAGATGTAAATTCTAAAATAGCTTGTAGTATAAAGAGCTTTAGGGCCCACGTACATTAGTTCGTAACGTGAGTACCCTCTTTTTCACCCATTACCACTGAAAGTAATGAACCTGATTTGTTCATATCAAATACTTGAAGTGGAACGTTGTGGTCACGGCATAAGCAGATCGCAGTTAAATCCATCACACCCAGTTTTTCATCTAAAACTTGGTCAAATGTTAATGCATCGTATTTCACTGCATCTTCATATTTGCTTGGATCTTTGTTGTATACGCCATCAACCTTAGTCGCTTTAAGGATAAGATTGGCTTCAATCTCAATACCGCGTAAGCATGCTGCTGTATCTGTCGTAAAGAATGGGTTACCCGTACCTGCAACAAATACACAAACTTCGCCACGAGTTAAATGACGAATTGCATCACGGCTAGAATATGATTCAACTACAGCACCAATAGGTAAAGCTGACATTAGACGAGTTTTGATATTACGACGCACCAAAGCATCACGAAGTGCCAAACCGTTCATTACAGTGGCCAACATACCCATTTGATCACCTGTTACACGGCCAACCAAACCATCTTTTTGTAATTGGCTACCACGGTAAAGGTTACCACCGCCGACAACGATCCCCACTTGAACACCTAAACCAACAAGGTGCGCAATTGCGAGTGACATTTGATCGAGCACTTGTGCATCGATACCCATCTCTTTATTGCCCGCTAAAGCTTCACCTGAAAGCTTAAGCAGGATGCGACCAAAACGTGGTTTTTTAGAATCAAGCATCATCAACTCCGAATTATTTAATTTCAATTATTTTTAATGAATCGTTTAAGCAGACTTAACCGAGATCAGTTTTGCAAATAAGTCATATTCATCTGCATCTGTGATTTCTACTTCAAGTAAATCACCTGCTTTAATCACTGACTTATCGATATCTTCAACAAAAACATTACCGTCAATTTCAGGTGCATCTGCATAAGAACGCGCAACAGCAACTGGGAACTCTTCCTCAAGATCATCCACAAGTACTGTCATTTTTTGACCGATACGACTTTGCAATTTCGCAGCAGAGATTTCTTGCTGAACTTGCATGAAACGTTCATAACGCTCTTGTTTGATTTCTTCAGGCACATGATCTGGCAAATCATTTGCAGTCGCACCTTCAACTGGTGAGTAAGTAAAACAACCCACACGATCAAGCTGCGCTTCTTTTAACCAATCAAGCAACATTTGGAAGTCTTCTTCAGTTTCACCCGGGAAGCCCACAACAAATGTAGAACGAATCACAAGATCAGGACATTTCTCACGCCAAACTTTTAAACGCTCCAGTGTATTTTCACTGTGCGCAGGACGCTTCATGAGTTTTAGAATCTTAGGACTTGCGTGTTGGAATGGAATATCCAAATACGGCAAAATTTTGCCTTGTGCCATTAAGTCAATCACAGCGTCTACATGTGGATATGGATATACATAGTGCAGACGCACCCAGATACCCAATTGACCCAATGCTTCACACATGTCATAGAATTTGGTTTTAACGGGCTGACCGTTCCAGAAGTCCAATTTGTATTTGGTGTCTACGCCATAAGCCGATGTATCTTGAGAAATCACAAGGACTTCTTTTACGCCTGCTTTTTTCAGCGCTTGAGCTTCAGTCAATACTGAACCTACTGGACGAGAAACCAAATCACCACGCATGCTCGGAATAATGCAGAATGTGCAACGATGGTTACAACCTTCTGAAATCTTCAAATAAGCATAATGTTTTGGTGTTAATCGAATACCTTGTTCAGGTACTAGATCAATAAACGGATTGTGTTTCGGTGGCTCAGACACGTATTCGTGCACAGCTTCCATCACTTCTTGATATGCCGCAGCACCTGTCACTTTTAAGACATTTGGGTGCATTTGGCGAATTTTGTCTTCGTCTTTACCTAAACAACCAGTCACAATTACGCGACCGTTTGAACTCATCGCTTCACCAATGGCATCTAGCGACTCTTGTACTGCAGATTCAATAAAACCACAGGTATTTACAACTACTAAATCGGCACCATCATAATCTGATGCTACATCATAACCTTCAGTCTTTAACTGAGTTAAAATTCGTTCGGAATCTACCAATGCCTTAGGACAACCTAAAGAAACAAAACCGACTTTGGGGGATTTCATGAATCTGCGCTCCACTATAATCCGCGTATTGTATGTCTTTTCAAAACATAAAAACAGGTGAAAAGGTCACTCTTTATATCACGCACCAAAATAAAGCTATAAATTCATCCATATAATTTCATTTGCACCATTTTAATGCATTTTAGATTTACAGCCTGTTTTTAATCAGCTATACACTTTATTTAAAGTCTTAAATAAGCGCATTTATTCAAATAAGCATCAAAACTTAGCGTATTTCTGAAATAGTTGGCTTATATCTTGCATAACTTGCATCAATTCGAACCTTATTAGATTGAACGATTTGCTTTATGAAGATGCCATTGCGCCATTTTAAGACAGGAACCTCTCGCTAATGGATCAGACTATGACGATTGATTACCGGCTTTTAGTGGATAATTTAACCACTGCCATTTTATTGGTCGATAGCAACCTGAATATTTTTTATTTAAATTCATCTTGTGAAGCGCTTTTTGACATCAGCTTACTTCGTGCATCAGGTCAGCCTGTATTAAATTTACTTCATATGCCCGATGATGAATTCAATACGCATGATGCATTAATGAATACATTAACTTCTGGTCAACACTATACGCGCCGAGAAGCAACGATTAATGTCAACTTTAAAGACATTCATGTCGATTACACCGTGTCACAGCTCAACTCAGGTAAACCCTACCACCCTTTGCTATTGATTGAGCTCAATCAAATCGACCGGATGTTAAAAATCTCTAAAGAAGAAAACCTGATTCAACAGCATCAAGTCGCACGACAACTGATTCGTGGTGTTGCCCATGAAATTAAAAATCCACTCGGTGGTATCCGTGGGGCGACACAACTTTTAGCGCGTAGCTTAAATGATCCGAAGTACAGCGAATTCACCGACATTATTATTAGTGAAGTAGACCGATTACGTAATCTTGCTGACACTATGCTTGGTTCAAGACAATTACCAAGTTACGAACCAGTCAATGTCCATGAACCCCTTGAACGTGTTCGTTCACTGATCGTCAACCAAACCAAAAAGAAAATTAAGATCACTCGTGATTACGACCTTTCTTTACCGGATGTTCTGGCAGATCGTGATCAATTGATTCAGGTCATGCTGAATATCAGTGTTAATGCTGTTCAGGCGATGACTGAAAATAAAGAGTTCTTTGTTGAGCATCAACCAGAACTCACCTTGCGCACACGTATTCAACGGCTAGTCACCATCAACGGTGTATTAAAACGTTCTGCGGTACGCATTGACATCGAGGACAATGGACCAGGTGTCCCACAAGAAATATTAGAATCCGTATTTTACCCTTTAGTGACAGGACGAGCGAAAGGCACAGGTCTCGGCCTGAGCATTGCACAAAATATTATGCATCAACATAACGGAATGATTGAATGCCAATCAGTTCCTGGAAAAACAGTATTTAGCCTATATTTACCTTGGGAGTCAGATCATGTCGCGTAATAAGATTTGGGTCATCGATGATGATCGCGCCATGCGTTGGGTGCTGGAAAAAACATTCAAAGAAGAAGGTTTTGATGTTACCAGTTTTGAAGAAGCACAATCCGCTTTAGATCAGTTAAGTGTCGATGCGCCAGATGTTATTTTGACAGACATCCGTATGCCGGGTATTGATGGACTGACCTTTTTAGGTAAAGTCAAAGGCAACTACCCTGACTTACCTGTGATCATCATGACCGCTCATTCAGATTTAGAATCTGCTGTGTCGAGCTATCAAACGGGTGCATTTGAATATCTACCAAAACCTTTTGATATTGATGAAGCCTTAGCGCTTGTAAACCGTGCAATTTTGCATATTGCCAAATTACAACAACAAGAATCTGCTAAAACTGTTCAACCGATTCAATCTACTGAGATTATTGGTGAATCACCTGCTATGCAGGAAGTCTTCCGTGCCATTGGTCGTCTTTCTCAATCACACATTACCGTATTAATTAATGGTGAATCAGGCACGGGTAAAGAATTAGTTGCGCATGCATTGCATAAGCATTCACCACGTGGCAACAAGCCTTTTATTGCCCTCAACATGGCGGCAATTCCAAAAGATTTGATCGAAACTGAATTATTTGGTCATGAAAAAGGCGCGTTCACCGGTGCCAACACACAGCGTCAAGGGCGTTTCGAACAAGCCAATGGCGGGACTCTTTTCCTTGATGAAATTGGCGACATGCCATTTGAAACTCAAACACGTTTACTGCGTGTTTTAGCGGATGGCGAATTCTACCGCGTTGGTGGTCACATCCCAGTCAAGGTGGATGTCCGTATCGTTGCGGCAACACACCAAGACTTAGAAAAGTTAGTACATGAAGGTCGCTTCCGTGAAGACTTGTACCACCGTCTAAACGTCATTCGTATTCATATTCCAAAACTTGCACATCGTAGTGAAGATATTCCGATGCTTGCACAGCACTTCCTAGCAAGTGCAGGCAAAGAACTTGGGGTAAGCCCGAAAATTCTGCGTCCTGAAACGCAAGAATACATGCAAAAACTGCCGTGGCAAGGTAATGTGCGTCAGCTTGAAAATACCTGTCGCTGGCTCACCGTGATGATTACAGGACGTGAAGTTTATCCAGAAGATTTACCGTCTGAATTAAAACAGATTCCAATTCAAGGCACAGATGGCAACCCTGCTGCTCAAGGGATTGATCGTATTGGTGTGCATCATTGGGATGAATTACTTGGTCAATGGGCTGTGCAAAAACTTAAAAATGGTGAGATGAAAATTCTCGACATTGCCACACCAATGTTTGAACGCACCCTCATCAATGCAGCACTACAGCAAACACGTGGGCGTAAGCGCCATGCAGCAGAACTTTTAGGTTGGGGTCGTAATACCTTAACCCGTAAACTTAAAGAACTCGGTATGGACAGTGCCGAAGATGATGTCGAAGAAGAATTAGAAAGTTAATTTTCTGGTTTACATTAAAAAAAGCCAGCCACTTGACTGGCTTTTTTTATTTTAAGATTTTTTAGCAATGTTTTATGCCGTAAAGCCGACATAGCGTGAATAACCTTCCACACCTAAATCAGACTTATAAATCAGAAACTCAGGGAAACTTGAGGCGGTAATTTCAGTAAACATATGATACTGATCATCATTGGCATGCAAGTCATCGACTGTATGCTGCATGGTTTGCTCAAATTCATCTGTAATAAACTCAAAACCAATATCCATTGCAATAAACAGCACATGCTCACATGGCTGCACATACTGCTCTTCTGACCAATCAATCACTTGCTGCTGGCAATGTGGACACTGAATGTTATCTGAAGGAGAAATATCAAGTTCGATCAATTGATAAGACATAGAAGTAAATTTATTCATAAATATTAGATTTATTCTAACAAAACTTAGTTTCAGCTAAAGATATTTATTCAATAAAAAAGGAGCCGTAGCTCCTTTAAATATGACTGATTTCGATTATTTCTTGAGGGATGACTTATAGGCTGACAATGCAGCCACCGCGATAGCCGACAAAGCAATACCCGGCGCACTTGCAATTAAAATACCTGTCGTTCCTAGACCTAGCGCCAAAATCTTACCTGTGAGTAATGGACCTGTCATTGCTCCCAAACGCCCCCATGAAATCGCACTCCCCACACCTGTTACTTTCCCAGCTGGTGTATAGAAAATTGGAGAGATCCCATACAAAATAGATTGACCACCTGTAGAGAAAATCCCGCCCATGATGCCTGCTGCGATGAGTACAGGAATGGAATTTGTTGTAAACAGCACAAATAATGCTACAAACAAACCTGAATAGATAATCACTGCCATTTGCCATAATTTTAGGCGATCAAGCAAGTAGCCTAAACCGAGCGTACCAATTACTGCGCCCACTTGGAACATCAACATGATCATAAAAGCTTGTTGCTTTTCCAACCCTTGTTCCATAAGCAAGTTAGGCAACCAACTGATCAGAATATAGTTCACCATTAAGGTAAAGAAGAAACTCAACCAAAGCGGCAAGGTATATTTATAACGCTGTTCAGCAAAAAGGATTTGCCCCATCGGTGGAACCGCTTCTTTGCTTTCTGCCTGAACTTTTTCAGTACGCTTATCTTTTAAGATAATCGCCATGAATGGAATTAGAATTAAAGGCGTTAAACCACCAATTAAAAACAGTGTATGCCAAGAGATATCTTTAAAAATAATACCCAAGCCAGCAACAAAGATTGCACCTACAGGTAAGCCGCAGTACATCAAACTATTTAAGCGTCCACGGTTAGCATCCGTCGCTTCATCACCCACCACCGAGATCATCGTTGGCATCGCAGCGCCCAAACCTAAACCTGTAAAGAATCGTGCGATATATAAAATTTCAATACTTGGTGCAACTGCCGTGATAGACATAAATACACCGAAGATAAAAATCGACAACATTAGGACTTTCTTCTGCCCCAAATAGTCAGCGACACGCCCCCCAAAGAACGCGCCAAATAACATACCAAATACACCCAAGCTAAACACATAGCCCATTTGCACCTGATCTAAGGAAAATGTCGCTGCGATTCCTTTTGCTGCGATACCGGGTGCTTGTAGGTCAAAACCTTCAAAAAATGCCACCCAGAAACACAAAAATACTGTTAGAATTTTTTGCATTTTTCCCGATTGTTGATTTGCCATAATCGAACTCCATTCATGTAGCGTAAACCCACTTGTACGCCATGCCCTGAAGTTTCGGCTTTATTGGGTAGAATAAATACCACTACAAAGGTCGGAATTCACACGACCAAAAGCCCACCATTAAGACCTAAAACTTTGTATATCAATAGTTTTTAGATCTCATTTTTTGTATTTATAATTAATTATCAATCACTTAGGTTTATGAAAGATTTTAATAATCAAACCATAGCTAAAACTAATGATGATCAAAATATTCATTTAATCCGATCAAATAGCAACAGCCAATAATTTATTGGCAATAAAAAACCCGCAACTGAGCGGGTTTTTTATTTAACTCAAAATCTTATGCAGATTTTTTCGCTTGGTTATTCTTACGAATCGTAATCATCACCAATTGAACAGCCGCAGGTGTTACACCTGGAATACGACTTGCTTGTGCCAATGTTTCAGGCAATACATTTTTCAGCTTCATGGTGATTTCACGTGAAAGACCAGAAACTACATCGTAATCAAAATCAGCAGGAATACGTGTATCTTCCAAACGTTTCATTTGCGCAACGTCTTCTTGCTGACGGTTAATATAACCCGCATATTTCACTGCAATTTCAATTTGCTCTCCAACAAATGCTGAAACTTCTGAACCAGTCAATTCAGCAATTTGCGCAAAGTTGATATTTGGACGTTTGAGCAAATCGATCGCATTGGTTTCTTTAGACAGGTCATCACCAGTCATTTCAACGAATTTTTTGCCTAGTGGATTGTTTGGCGCTGCCCAAAGGTGTTGTAAACGACCTTTTTCAGTTTCAACTGCTTCCATTTTTTGGCAGAACGAATCCCAACGCGCATCATCCACAAGACCCATTTCACGGCCAATTGCTGTTAAACGCTGATCTGCATTATCTTCACGCAACATCAATCGGTATTCCGCACGTGACGTGAACATACGGTATGGTTCTTTAGTACCGAGAGTAATCAAGTCATCAACCAACACGCCCATGTACGCTTCATCACGTTTTGGTGTCCATTGCTCTTGATCCCATGCACGACGTGCTGCGTTTAAGCCTGCAAGCAAACCTTGCGCACCCGCTTCTTCATAACCCGTTGTACCGTTAATTTGACCTGCAAAATACAGGTTATTAATCGATTTGGTTTCTAAAGAGAATTTCAATGATTGTGGATTGAAATAATCGTACTCAATCGCATAACCTGGACGCAAAATGTGCGCATTTTCCATACCACGAATCGAGCGAACCAATTCAAATTGAACGTCGAATGGTAAAGAAGTCGAAATACCGTTTGGATAAAGCTCATGTGTGTCCAAACCTTCGGGTTCCAAGAACACTTGATGCGAATCTTTATCGGCAAATTTATGAATTTTATCTTCAATCGATGGGCAGTAACGTGGCCCCACACCTTCAATCACACCGGTATACATTGGTGAACGGTCTAAGCCGCCACGAATGATATCGTGAGTTTTTTCATTGGTATGTGTGATATAGCAATTGATTTGCTCAGGATGCATCGATGCATCACCCATGAACGACATAGTCGGAGATGGGAAATCACCCGGCTGTGGCGTCATCACAGAGAAATCAACTGATCGTGCATCGATACGTGGCGGTGTACCTGTTTTTAAACGACCTACAGGTAAGTTCAATTCACGAAGGCGCGCAGCCAATGAAATTGAAGGAGGATCGCCCGCACGACCGCCTGACGCATTATTTAGACCTACGTGGATTACACCACCCAAGAATGTACCTGTAGTCAATACAACAGTTTTCGCATCAAAGCGAATACCCATCTGAGTAACCACACCTTTTACAGTATCGCCCTCAACGATTAAGTCGTCAGCTGCTTGTTGGAAAATATCCAAGTTCGCTTGATTTTCTAAGGTTTCACGAATCGCAGCTTTATAACGAATACGGTCAGCCTGTGCGCGAGTCGCACGAACAGCCGCACCTTTACGTGAGTTTAAAATACGGAATTGAATACCACCTTTGTCGGCAGCCAATGCCATTGCACCGCCAAGCGCATCAATTTCACGTACTAAATGTGATTTACCAATACCACCAATGGCTGGATTACAGCTCATCTGCCCTAAAGTCTCAATATTATGAGTTAAGAGTAAAGTCTGTCGACCCATACGTGCCGCAGCAAGAGCTGCCTCAGTACCCGCGTGACCGCCGCCGATAACAATGACATCGTAAACTTTAGGATAATGCATAGTGGTAAAGGAGATTAAAAAAGGATGACGGAAGATTATAGCAAAAATTCACCGATAAGTTGACTGATTAACTCGATTTTATTGTTATTGACTACTGTTTTATGCCTATATATTTCTTTATGAACATACATACTTTGCATATTCCACATAAAAATATACATTTCTCAAGCAAATGTTACTCGAAGATTGTTGTTTTATTCTGATGATTTTTTATTCTGTTATAGATCCCATGAGAATCATAAGGACCATAAGCATGAATAAGAATATTTTGCTATCCACGGTTTTATGCGGTTTATGTTTATCACCACTTGCTGCCTCAGCCAATGATAAAGTTGAGAAAGTGTATGATGCACAGCGATATCAACAAGTCTGTAAAGGTAAAAGCCAAGGCGCTCAAGTTTCATTTGCCTATCGCGGTATTATCTGGAATGGTACTTGCGAACCACAATTTTTTAGCTCGTCCAAAAATGCAAATCTTCATGGCGAAGAAGCCGAATTATTAAGCACATGTAGTGCAGATGCAAAAGCCACTACTGCAACGATTAATGGACAAGAAATTAAAGGAAAATGTGCTTTAGGGTTCACTCCCCCTCGTCCTAAATAAACAGTTGTCAATGAAAATATCGACCAATTAACAGATCAAAAATAAAGCGGGTAAAACATCAGTTTTTACTCGCTTTTATTTATTGCTTATTTATTAAACTGAGATAAACTCAAAAAATACTATAAGGATAAAAATATCAGGAAATTCCATGGATTCGGGATTATTTGCATTTTTTCTGCCCATTGCTTTAGCCATCATGATGATGGGTTTGGGGCTTGAACTATCAGTCAAAGACTTTTTACGCGTTGGACGCTATCCAAAAGTTATTTTCATCGCTTTATTTACTCAGCTTATTCTACTGACCAGTATTGCTTTTTTCCTGTGTAAGTTGCTTGAGTTACCCCCTTTACTCGCGGTCGGGCTCATGTTGCTTGCGGCTTCACCCGGCGGCCCCACTGCTAACCTTTTTAGCTACCTATATAAAGGTGACGTTGCATTAAACATTAGCTTAACGGCCATTAACTCAGTTGTATCGTGCTTTACGCTGCCTTTTATCGTCAATCTATCCATTTTGCATTTTGTTGGTGAAAGTACCAGCATTGGTATGCCTATCGATAAGATCACCCATGTATTTCTGATTATTTTGATACCGGTATGTTTCGGTATGTTTATTCGTAACTCCTTTCCGACCATTGCATATCACATCAACAAGCCGATGCGATTGTTGTCTATTTTCTTATTAATTCTTATCTTTACACTCGCAGTTTTGCGTGAACAATCCAACATCATTACGTATTTTGCCAGCGTCGGCATTGCGACCTGTTTACTCTGTTTCAGTGGCTTATTTTTGGGTTACCTAATTCCGTTCCTCGCAGGTGTGCCGGAAAAGCAGGCGCGTGCGTGTACCTTTGAGATTGGCATTCATAACACCAGTATCGCCCTAACCATCGCACTGAGTGTGCTTGAAAACACCACAGTGGCGATACCTGCCGGTGTTTATTCTATTTTTATGTATTTATTGGCGACCTTATTTGGTTTTATTTTGACGCGCCGTGGCAGTCATCTGATCCAACAAGTGAAAACCTAAACTATTTTTCAAACGTAATCACCATAAGGACTTTGGTGAAAAACTATTAAATATGCTCAAGGAGAATAAATAATATGGATTCTGAAATTATTACGGTTCTTTTGCCATTAGCACTGGCCTTTATTATGATCGGGCTTGGGCTAGAACTTACCCCCAAAGATTTCGCACGTGTCACCAAGCACCCTAAAGCCGTGTTGATCGCATTATTTTGCCAGCTCGTGTTGCTTGTCGGTATCGCCTTTCTACTATGTAAACTGCTAGCATTACCACCACTGCTTGCTGTCGGCTTGATGCTACTTGCAGCCTCACCTGGTGGTAGTACAGCGAACTTATTTAGCTATCTATTTAAAGGTGACTTGGCTTTAAATATTACCCTGACCGCCATCAACTCAGTCATTGCAGCATTAACCCTTCCATTGATCGTGAATTTTTCGATCATGCACTTCATGCAAGAAGGGCAACAAATCAGTCTGCAGTTTGGAAAAATCCTCCAAGTTTTCGGCATCATTATCATCCCCGTCTGTATAGGCATGCTGCTTCGTCACTATGCACCTAAACTGACTGAGAAACTGCATAAACCACTCCGCATCTTTGCTGTGGTCTTTCTCATCTTAATTATTATCGGTGCTATTTACTCTGAACGACATAATATTGCGGCTTATCTAACCCAAGTTGGCTTAGCTACGGTTCTATTCTGTATTTTCAGCTTATGTATCGGTTATTTTGTTCCAAGACTGTTCGGCATCAATAGTGCTCAGGCACGTGCTTGTGCATTTGAAATCGGTATTCATAACAGTACGTTAGCCATGACCATCGCCTTAACGGTGATGGCAAGCTCTGCTGTAGCAATGCCTGCGGCGGTATATTCAATCTTTATGTACATCTTTGCCGCTGTATTTGGCTTCCTAATTACGCGTTTTGCACCAATCTCGACAACTACAACCGAAACAATTAAAAGTTAAGTCATTGAAAAATTAAAAGGATGCTACGTGCATCCTTTTATTTTTTGTCAATTTTGATAATCGCTAGCTGCAAGTTGCCGAGTTCCGTTACAATAGCTTTTTATAAAACTCATTTAGGTTATGTCCGTGAAGTGGTTACAAATTCATATTACTGTTGAAAAAGCTCAAGTTGATTACACTGAAACGCTGCTCAGTTCTTTAGGTGCAGTCAGTGTCACGCTAGATGATGCAGAAAATCAGGATTTACTTGAACCACTTCCAGGTGAAACACCACTTTGGAATAAAGTGATCGTTACTGGTATCTATGCACAAGAAGATGATGAAGAAATTGATGTTGCTGCATTAGAAACATTTATTAAAGCTCAACTTCCTGAAGCACCAATGCGTAGCGAATTCATTGAAGACCAAGAATGGGAACGCACATGGATGGATGCTTACGAGCCTATTCAAATTGGTGAAAAATACTGGATCGTCCC
The DNA here is from genome assembly GCF_013419235.1 of Acinetobacter sp. YH12098. Taxonomy (NCBI): domain Bacteria; kingdom Pseudomonadati; phylum Pseudomonadota; class Gammaproteobacteria; order Moraxellales; family Moraxellaceae; genus Acinetobacter; species Acinetobacter sp. YH12098. The sequence continues at coordinate 7,860 of NZ_VPAO01000026.1, read as the reverse complement.
TGAATGGATGGAAGCGCCAGTAGCAGACGCCGTAAACATCAAACTAGACCCAGGTCTTGCTTTTGGTACTGGTAACCATGCATCAACATTCTTATGCCTACAATGGTTAGGTAAAGTTGACCTTAAAGATAAAATCGTAATCGACTACGGTTGTGGTTCTGGTATTTTAGGTGTTGCAGCTTTACTTTTGGGTGCCAAAAAAGTTTATGCCACTGATATTGACCCACAAGCGGTTTTAGCAACACAACAAAATGCCGAATTGAATGGTGTATTGGAAAATCTGTATGTAGGCCTACCTGAAGAGTTCAACCAAGAGCTCGCTGGACAAAAAGCCGATGTGTTTGTTGCCAATATTCTTGCAGGCCCTCTAATGGCCTTGGCTGCAGAATTCTCAACTTTAATTAAATCTGAGGGAGAGTTCGCACTTGCAGGTGTAATTGAAGAGCAAGTTTCTGATGTTTCTAGTGTTTATTCTGATTTTTTTGATATATTAGACGTAGAAAAACGTGACGAAACATGGTGCCGAATTTCGGGTAAACGCCAACAGTATTAAAATTTAAAATGTGTACTTATGAGCGACAAATTAACTAACTGCCCTACTTGTTTTACAACATATAAAGTAACTGTTCCGCAGCTTACTGTCGCTCAGGGCATGGTTTGTTGCCCAAAGTGCTCTACATCTTTTAATGCTCTGTCTCATTTGGTGGTAGATATAGCGTTGTCTTTTTCTACCCCTGAGCAAGAAAATGCGCCGCAAAAAAACACCAATACTATTATTAATGTCAGCGAATTTAATAATACGCTTACGCCAGTGACTGTTGAAGAAACACCAACCCACCATTTATTAAAACTATTTGATCAAAAAGTCGAAAACTCTAATATCGATCTAAAAACTTATTTAAATAACTTAAATTATTTCAGCACCGAACCGATCGGCAACCTTCCTGCTGTAAATTGGGCAGAACAGGCTGAAAAGGATAAAAAACGTACACCACTCAACTATTTTATGTGGTTCTGTATTAATGCCTTCTTATTTGGTGCACTTATATTCCAGTTTTTCTGGTTCAATCCACAATATTTAAAAAACAGCCCAGTAATGGGTGCAGCATTTACTGCGGTCTGTGATGTATTCAATTGTTCACGTCTTGAGGAGCACTACAGTTTAATTAGCACCAAAAAAGTTAAAATTCGTAGCATTGGAAATAATGAAACACGTTTTACTGGTGAAATGATCAATTTTCATGACCGTAGCCTTGCCTTACCCAATATGAAAATTTCACTAAAAGAAAATGGTGCTGAAATAGCAAACTATACGCTTTTACCTGAAGAGTATTTGGATAAAAGTCTGCATGGTATCCAACGGATCCCAAAAAGTAGTCCTTTTAAATTCCAATTTAGCTTGCCTATTGCACGCAAAAGCTTCGATAATTATTCAATTGAGTTGATTCGCCCCTAATATTGGAAAAAACTATTAAAAAACTAAAAAAAACATAAAAAAAATGCAGTTTTCTTGCTCACTTTTTCCTAGACAATGGTATGATACGCGCCACGAAAGCTTTGTGCTGCAAACTCCTCGCTAATTTTTCACAACAAATACAATCCCAACCGTGCGCTTTAATATTTATTGCGTATTGAGTAGATTTTTTGTTTGTTTTTTAGGCTGTAACAATTATTAATCTATTGTTACGCTTATTTTTCGAACAATTTTGCGAGTTGTGTCAAGCTACAAGTAATGTACAAGTTTTAGAACTCCGCATTAGGAACTAAAACGGAGTTCATTCAAGTTTATAGACCACTTTTAACAAATCACTTTACCCAAGTGATATTTGATTTTTCGGATTAATTCGCATGAATAGCAAATCTCCTATTTTTACTGCACAATCTGATGTCGCTCTTCGTATTCACGTAGATCGCGCAGTTCGCCATTACTTTGCACAATTGCAAGGCGAGCAACCATCTCAGGTATACGATATGGTGCTGGCGGAAATGGAGAAGCCTCTTCTATCTGTAGTTCTTGAATATACACGTGGTAATCAAACCCGTGCTGCTGAGATTCTCGGCTTAAACCGTGGTACTTTACGTAAAAAGTTGAAAGCTCACGGTTTAATGAGTGAATAAATGATAAAATGCTTGCGGCTTCCGCAGGCATTTTTTTTAACCTGCATTTTGCTAATTTTGTTTTAATCTGTTCCTTGAAAACTGTGACGAAGATCATGACTATTAAACGCGCTTTAATCTCTGTGTCTGACAAGACTGGAATTGTTGAATTTGCACAAGAACTTGCTGCTCTAGGGGTAGAAATTTTATCTACTGGCGGAACATACAAATTGTTGAAAGACAATAATGTTGCCGTAGTTGAAGTTTCAGAGCACACAGGTTTCCCAGAGATGATGGACGGCCGTGTAAAAACGCTACATCCGAAAATTCATGGTGGTATCTTAGCTCGTCGCGGTCTAGACGAAGCTGTGATGGCTGAACACAACATCGATGCAATCGATCTTGTAGTTGTTAACCTTTATCCGTTTGCTGCAACTGTTGCAAAACCAAACTGCTCACTTGCTGATGCGATTGAAAACATCGACATCGGTGGTCCGACTATGGTTCGTGCTGCTGCGAAAAACCATGCATCGGTTGGTATCGTGGTAAATGCTGCTGACTATGCAACTGTCGTTGCTGAGCTTAAAGCTGAAGGTTCACTTTCACATGCAACTCGTTTTGACCTTGCGGTTAAAGCATTTGAACATACTGCTCAATACGACGGTATGATCGCTTCTTACTTAGGCGCTCGCGTAGGTAAAGATGAAGGTCAAGCTGACAAATTTGCACGTACATTCAACACGCAATTAAATAAAGTTCAAGATCTTCGTTATGGTGAAAACCCGCATCAATCTGCTGCTTTCTATGTAGAAGACACAGCAACTGAAGCATCTGTTTCTACTGCGAAACAGCTTCAAGGTAAAGAACTCTCTTATAACAATATCGCAGACACTGACGCTGCACTTGAATGTGTGAAATCATTCGCTAAACCTGCTTGTGTAATCGTTAAGCACGCAAACCCATGTGGCGTTGCAGTTTCACTTGACGGCATTCAAGCTGCTTATGACCTTGCATACGCAACTGACCCTGAATCTGCATTCGGTGGCATCATTGCATTCAACCGTGAATTAGACGTTGCAACTGCACAAGCCATTGTTGACCGTCAATTCGTTGAAGTTATCATTGCTCCTAGCGTTGCTGAAGGCGTGCTTGAAGTGACTGGTGCGAAGAAAAACGTACGCGTACTGGTATGTGGCGAACTTCCTGCAATCACTGAACGTAAAGCTCAGTTAGATTACAAACGTGTGAATGGCGGTTTGTTGGTTCAAGACCAAGACTTAGGCATGATCACGAAAGATGACCTTAAAGTTGTGACTAAACGTGCGCCAACTGAAGCAGAAATTGATGACTTGATCTTTGCTTGGAAAGTTGCGAAATACGTTAAATCTAACGCGATTGTTTATGCGAAAGGCCGTCAAACCATTGGTGTGGGCGCAGGTCAAATGAGCCGCGTTAACTCTGCTCGTATTGCTGCGATCAAAGCTGAACATGCTGGTTTAGTCGTTGAAGGCGCTGTAATGGCATCTGACGCATTCTTCCCATTCCGTGATGGCATTGATAACGCTGCAAAAGCGGGCATCAAATGCATTATCCAACCGGGTGGTTCTATGCGTGATGAAGAAACAATTGCTGCAGCTGATGAAGCGGGTATTGCAATGGTCTTCACTGGCATGCGTCATTTCCGTCACTAAGTTGGCAACGTGATCATGACAATTAAGCACAGTTTTTTGCTTAATACACTAGATTTATAATCTTGCATAAAGTCCTCTCCTGCTTTCAGGTTGAGGACTTTATGTCATTTTCGATTCATGGAGTATGAACCGATGAATATTTTAGTTTTGGGTAATGGCGGTCGTGAACATGCATTAGCATGGAAAATCGCACAAGATGACAAAGTCGCAAAAGTATTTGTAGCACCGGGTAATGCGGGTTCTGCAACTGAAAATAAATGCGAAAATGTTGCGCTTAACATTTTAGACAATGCAGCGATTATCGACTTTGCAAAAAACAATGCAGTTGATTTAATCGTGGTTGGTCCTGAAGCACCGCTTGTAAATGGCGTTGTGGATGCTTGCCGTGAAGCAGGTGTAAAAATTTGGGGTCCAACTCAATTTGCTGCACAGCTTGAAGGCTCTAAAGCATTTGCAAAGCACTTCTTAAAACGCCACAACATTCCAACTGCTTTCTATGATGTATTTACAGAAGTAGATGCGGCTAAAGCATTTGTTGAAAAAAATGGTGCGCCAATTGTAATCAAGGCTGATGGTCTTGCTGCAGGTAAAGGCGTAATCGTTGCAATGACCAATCAAGAAGCATTTGATGCGATTGATGACATGCTTGCAGGCAACAAATTTGGTGATGCTGGCTCACGTGTAGTAATCGAAGAATTTCTTGCAGGTGAAGAAGCTTCTTTCATTTGTATGATTGATGGCGACAACATTTTGCCAATGGCAACGTCTCAAGATCACAAGCGTATCTTTGAAGGCGACCAAGGCCCAAACACTGGCGGTATGGGTGCTTACTCTCCTGCTCCTGTTGTGACTGCTGACGTATTTGAAAAAACCATGAATGAAGTGATGCGTCCTACCGTTGAAGGTATGAAAAAAGACGGTCATGTTTATACAGGTTTCTTATACGCAGGTTTAATGATTGATGAACAAGGTCAGCCTAAAGTGATCGAGTTTAACTGTCGTTTTGGTGACCCTGAAACTCAACCAATCATGATGCGTTTAAAATCATCTTTAGTTGATTTAGTTGAAGCGGGTATTGCGGGTAATTTACCTGCGAAAGCGGAATGGGATGAGCGTAAAACTGTAGGTATCGTTCTTGCGTCACGTGGCTACCCTGAAACTTCTAGCAATGGTGATGTGATTTCTGGTTTAGACACTGAAATGGCTGATGCGAAAGTATTCCATGCTGGTACTAAAGCACTTGAAAATGGTGAAATTGTAACTGCTGGCGGTCGTGTACTTTGTGTGACTGCGCTTGGTAACACCATTGGTGAAGCACAAGCGAAAGCTTTAGAGCTTTGCCAAAAAGTGACTTTTGATGGCGTTCAATACCGTAAAGATATTGGTTACCGTGCAATTGCGCGTGAAAATGCTTAATTTGATTTAAGTATTTAAAACCCCGCTGAATGCGGGGTTTTTTAATTTATAATTTATTTTTTACGATATATGCAAGTAATTCTTTCCCCTTATCAGTAATTATCACTTTACTCGCCGTACTTGTATTAGTTAATTTCTGCTGTTCCATTAAATTATGGATTATTAATTTTGGTGCTAAATCATAAAAAATAAACATATCAAAATCAGTCGAATTCATAGAGTTTTTTGCGCCAACTACAATTTTTTCTTGAAAGTGTTTCATTGCTTCTAATATTGTTATCTCATCGGGTAATTGATTTTCATCAGTTTGCAAACGCTTAAGGCTAATCTTCGATTCAGAGAATAATCCTATCAGTTCTGTCATTTCTTCTTCTGACGTATTGTTACTCGTTTTCTTCCGTTTTAATACAATATTTTCTTGTTGCAACGCTCTATTTTCTTTTTGTAATTCTAAAATTTGATCTAAATATTCCTGAGGATTCTGTACAGAATCGGCTCTAATCCAACCAACAACCTGATTCTCTTTTTCTAATTGTCCAATACTTTCATGTACTGCTAATTTAATATCTTTATGATCTTCAAAAAAGGAACACATATATAATGTGACCTTACATTTAAAGTCTTTCAACTTAGCTGGATTCTCAAGTTCTAAAATACTTGATCCATCTACTTTAACTTTTGCTTGAAGTGCCACATCCTTCATGACTACAGCAAACAAAGGTTTGTTTTGTTGCAAAGCATAATTATATTCTAATTCAGTATAGCTTAACCCCGATTCAGGCTCGATAGAACCATATCGACCACCTAAAATCAGCATGTAAATATCTGACTCGTCAATCCATTTTTTTATGATGTCCCACTGACTCTTATTTGAAGCAGTAAATAACTCCATACCAGCTGGAATATGACCAGCTTTTAAAATCGCTTCTACAGCCGCTTGTCTTTCATCGATTAAATCTAAGTATGTAGATGATATGAAAACTTGATATTTTTTCATTAATTTTTTTTAACAAAGTAATTTAACAACCATTGTAATATAGTTACATAAGTTTACAAACAAAGATTTTTAAATCAGATTTACTTTATCCATGACAAATATCCAAACCCCTCGCCTGATCCTCCGCCAATGGCAACACTCCGACACTGCCCCATTTATCCAAATGTGCGCAGACGAAGACGTCATGCGCTATTTCCCCAAAAAGCTGAGTGCTTCTGAAGCCACTGCGTTTATGCAGCGCCTACGTGATGCAATAGAAACACGTGGTTGGGGTTTATATGCCGTCGAGCTTAAAGCCACAGGCGAATTTATTGGCTTTATCGGCTTACACGTACACCCACCTGAGTTTGAAATAGCCGATGCACCTGAAATCGGCTGGCGACTACTACCGCAATATTGGCATCAAGGTTATGCCACCGATGGAGCAAAAGCTGTACTCAAACATGCTTTTAGAAACTTAAGACTAGATAAAGTTATTTCCTTCACTGCAAGTTTGAACACACCATCAGAACGTGTCATGCAACGCATAGGTATGCATAAAGTACGCGAGTTTAATCATCCGCTTGTACCAGCAGAACACCCATTAAACCGTCATGTGCTGTATGAAATACAGCGTAGTGATTATTTGCACATCCCCTTTTGCTAATTCAATATTTATTCACGGCAAAACTAAAGTACATTAACTCTGCCAAACAGTGGCTATAGATGATGTTAAAAAGCTTAATTTTAGTCACCGCAGGATTTCGTATAAGACAGCAAAATCATTCATGTAATCATATAAAAAACCCCGCTAAATGCGGGGGTTTAAACTCTAAACAGATCAATTACTATGGCTTTGGAAGTAAAAATCATAAGTCACAATGCTAAAGCAACTCCAAACTGTTTAAGCATGCTCAATCAAAATGGCATACATAATCAATGACATCAGTACATTGCACTTTAAAAATAGAATCTTGTGGAACAATAAAGCTTTCGCCTGACGTATATTGAACAAACTCGCCCTGCTCGCCAATTTGCACAACACACTGCCTCGATGTGATTTCAACACGTTCTTTCACATGCGCCTCAAACGTCATGGGTTGCTCTGATGGCAAAAATACACCGATGGTTTTTTGACTACCATCTTCCATTTTTAAAACATGGCTCACTGATCTACCGCCATAATGAACCGTAGGCTTTTTTACAAATGAGACGAAATCAAACTGATTTGACATAGCGTGCCTCACATAGCAATTTATTATGATCAATTATTAAGCAGTTTATATTAAACAATATAGCGGATTCAATCTTCCTCAGATTTAGATCTAAGATTTTGAAAAACCATGAATTAGAGTTGAACTTCAAATATATCAATAAAGATTTCAATGCAGATTAGATTGAAGCACTTCGTTATTTTCACATATGAATGTTACAAATTTTGTGTATGACAGGACTTATTTCATTTTTATCATTTTTTCAGCAATACATTTTAAAATTTGTTATATAGACCTAAACTTATACAAATGACGTACTTAAATAGTTTAATTATAAATAATAGATTTCTTTCATAAGTCATTTTTCACTCAGCTCTAAGTTATAAATTCCAGCAATTAGATTGAATCTCAATGCTAGTCTTTTGCCTCGATTGCGATATCGCTCAGCAAGAATTTTGAAGGTTTT